>CAZNRV010000107.1:0-2032 GCA_964575495.1 uncultured bacterium | reverse complement strand
ACTTAAATGTTTGATAAAATCAGCGAGGTTCTACCCCTCGTCACCAAACCAATTCGCTATACTGGCGGCGAATACAACACCTTCTATGCCGAACCCGAACCAGGTCGGGTAAACTGGGTTCTGGCGATGCCCGAGGTTTATGAAATCGGAATGTCCAATTACGGGCTGCGCATCCTCTATTCCATTCTTAACCGCCTGCCCGATACCAGTTGCGAGCGCTGCTATGTACCCTGGCCCGATTTCGGTGCCCAGTTAAAGGCAAAAGACCTGCCGCTCTATGCCTTGGAATCAAAGCGACCGGTGAATGAGTTTGACATCCTCGGCATTTCCATCCAAAGTGAACTTTCCTATACCAACCTGCTTTATCTCTTGGACCTGGCTAAAATCCCCTTGCACCGGCAGGAAAGAAAACCTTCTGACCCTTTGATTGTTGCGGGCGGACCTTGCACGGTCAACCCCTTGCCGCTAATTGATTTCATTGATGTTTTTGTTATTGGCGACGGCGAAGAGGTTGTAAAGGAAATCAGCGCGGTTTACCGAGACTGGAATCATCAGAGTCGTGACGACCTTCTGAAAGCGCTTGCCCGGCTCAACGGTGTCTTTGCACCCGGATTTACTGATTACCAAAAAGGGCAGGTCTTGCGCCGGGTTATTCCTGAGCTGCGTGATGAGGATTTTCCCTTTCCACCGGTCGTGCCTATCTGCGAAATAACCCATGACCGGCTGACAGTTGAAATTGCGCGCGGCTGTGGCCGTGGCTGCCGGTTCTGTCAGGCAGGTATGATTAACCGCCCCACTCGTTTCCGTGATGTTGACCAGATTGTCAAACTGGCAGAAAGAGGAATCAGGGCAAGCGGCTGGGAAGAGGTTTCGCTGCTGGCGCTCTCCGCACTTGATTACCCCCATCTCTTGGAACTGGTGCGCCGGCTCAACGAAAAACTTAGAGAGCGCCGGGTTTCGATTTCACTGCCCTCAACCAGGGGCGAAGACTTTTCAGCAGAACTGGCGCTTAACCTTCAGGAGGTGAAAAAGGCTGGCTTGACATTTGCACCTGAAACCGCATCCAGCCGGTTGCGCAGATTCATCAACAAAAACATCTCCGAGGAAAGAATTTTAGAGTCGGTCAGAAATGCGCTCGATGCCGGCTGGGCAGGAGTAAAACTATACTTTATGATTGGTCTGCCAAGTGAAACCGAGGATGATGTCCGCGAGATTGGCAGATTTGTCAATGAGATTGCCCGGCTCTGTCGTGCCCGAATGGTCAGATTCAACCTGACGCCATTCATACCCAAGCCCCATACTCCCTTGCAATGGGCAGGCTTTGCCGATTTAAAAGAGACCCAATCAAAGATGGCTATGCTCAAAGCGCTGGTCAACCGGCGCAATATCAAACCCAAATGGGAAAACCCTGAGTGCTCCTATGTGCAGGCGCTGCTTGCCCGTGGAGACGAACGGTTAGGTGCGGTAATTGAAAATGCTTATCGTTCCGGTGGAATTTTCCAAGAATGGACCGAATTCTTCAAGTTTCCCCTGTGGCAGGAGGCGCTGAATGCGGCTGGTTTAACCCCGGCAATCTACATGCAAGAGCACAAAATTGATGAAAGATTACCCTGGGATTTCATTGATACTGGTGTGCGCAAGCAATTTCTGCGTTCAGAATATGAGCGGGCGCAAGCCGGCGAAGAAACACCTGACTGCCTTCAGGCTGATTGCACCAACTGCGGTGCCTGCCCCGGTCCAAAACCACTATTGCCTCAGACACCACAGAAAAAACCGGAACCGGACAAGGGATATAGTCGCAGACCTGTATCGGTTTCTGGGTATGACGAACTCAAGAACCGCTTCCGATTAAAATATGTCGTTGAGGAGCAGTTTCGCTTTTCTGCCCATCTTGACCGGGTGCGGGCATTTTACCGGGCGCTGCGCCGCAGTGACTTACCGATTGTCTATACCCGGGGATTTGCGCCCAAACCGATGCTTTCCTTTGGTCCACCACTACCGGTCGGGCTGGTATCTCAGGGAGAGTATGTTG
>CAZNRV010000106.1:0-3761 GCA_964575495.1 uncultured bacterium | reverse complement strand
CGGTGTAACACAGGCAGAGTGCATTGAGCTTGCCAAAAGGCTTGGAAAACGAATTGCCGACGAACTTTCCATCCCAGTATATCTCTACGAACTGGCAGCAACCAGACCCGACCGACAGGACCTGGCAAATATCCGCAAAGGGGAGTTTGAGGGTTTGCACGAGGCAATCAAAACCGACCCGGACCGGGCACCGGATTTTGGCAGACCTCAGCTCCATCCTACTGCCGGTGCGACGGTTGTGGGTGTGCGTGCGCCTTTGATTGCCTATAACATCAATCTGTCAACAGAAGATGTGAAGATTGCCGATAAGATTGCCAAGGCAATCAGGTTCAGGAGTGGTGGGTTCAGGTTCGTGAAGGCGCTGGGTTTTGAACTGAAGGAGAAAAACTGCGCCCAGGTTTCAATTAATATGACCGACTATACCAAGACACCGCTTTATCGGGTTTTTGAGACGGTGAAAAGGGAGGCGCAGCGCTATGGTGTTCAGGTGGTAGAATCGGAGATTGTTGGGCTGGTACCACAGGCAGCGCTGATTGCCTGCGCTCAGTTCTATCTGCAGTTGAATGAGTTCAAGAAGGAGCAGATTCTTGAGAACAGACTGGTGCCGGCACAGGGTCTGCCTGACTTTTTGAACGAACTTGCATCTTCAGCACCGGTTCCAGGTGGCGGAACCGCAGCGGCATTAAACGGCGCTATTGGCACCGCCCTGATGACGATGGTGGCAAACCTGACTATTGGCAAAAAGGGGTACGAGGAGTTTGAAGAGGAGCTGAAGATCTTGAAGGAGAAACTGGTGCCGAGGCGCGAGCGTTTTCTCAGCCTGATGGATGAGGATGCTAATTCGTTCAAGCAGGTGCTGGCTGCTTATAAGCTGCCGAAGATGACCGAACTTGAGCGTCAGGAAAGGGAAAAGGCAATCAGTGAGGCGCTGAAAAGGGCGGCAGAGGTTCCTTTAAGGACAATGGAATTTGCACTTGATACTTTGAAGATGTGTAAGCCGATAGTGGAGTTCGGCAACAAGAACTCAATTAGTGATGCTGGTGTGGCAACTCTTAATCTTGACACCGCATTTAAAGGGGCGCGATTGAATGTCCTGATTAACCTCGCGAGCATAAAGGACAGTCAGTTCGTTAATGAGAAACAGGAGAGTGTGAATGAGTTATCAGCAGAAATGGATGCGCTGGTTAATGAATATCTAAAAATCGTAACCAGTAGGATGGGATAGCGGGTATGATATGGGGTTTTAAAATAGCGGTGCAAGATGAGAAAAGCTGAGAATAGCGCGGTTGTTGACCTGCACATTCATACATTTTTCTCTGATGGTCTTTTCGCCCCTGAACAGGTGGTGATTGAAGCCAAACTGCAGGGACTGAGCGCGATTGCCATTACCGACCATGATTCGGTTGATGGTATTGACCGGGCAAAGATAGAGGGTAAGAAGGCAGCGATTGAAGTTGTGCCCGGAGTGGAGATGAGTTGCTGTGTAAATGGCACTGATGTGCATATCTTAGGGTATTATATTGATTATCACGACGAGGAGGTGCAGAGGTTCTTTGCCCGGGTGCGCACAAGCCGACTGGAACGGGCAGAACGCATCGTGGCAAAGGTGAATGAGTTGAGCGGGGGGCGCGGGCAGGTTAGTAGCGCGCGTGTCAGGGAATTAGCAGGAGCGGGCGCGGTTGGCAGACCGCATATTGCTCAGGCAATGGTTGAGGCAAGTGTGGTGCAAAATATCGGCGAGGCTTTTGAGCGGTTCATCGGTTATGACGGTCCAGCTTACTTTCCCAAGATGCGTTTGACACCGGTTGCGGCAATCGAGTTTATTCACGGCGCGGGCGGACTGGCGGTGATTGCCCATCCCGCGACTTATGGAAATGATGGCTTGCTCTATACGGTGATTGCCGCCGGAGTTGACGGAATTGAGGTATGGCACCCAGAGCATAATCAGCGTCAGGTTGACCATTATCTTGAGATGGCAGAAAAGAACAGGTTGCTTGTTACCGGGGGCAGTGATTGCCATGGGGGCAGGAAATTTGGGAGGGTGTATTTAGGCGATATCCGGCTACCCTATCAGTATCTTTTGCAACTGAAACGGAAGGCAAGGCAGAGGTGATTCAATTCATTCTAACTGTTGCCTTTGCAGCTCAATTTCAGATTGCCCGGCTGAAATATTCTGGTGGTGGTGACTGGTACAACGACCCAGAAATAATTCCCAATCTCTGTCAGCAGTTGAACCGGCGCACCAGCATCCGGGCGCTGACCGATGAGGCACAGGTCAACCTGCTGGATGATAAACTTTATCAGTTTCCTTTTCTCTTTATGACCGGTCATGGCAATGTCAGTTTCTCTGACGAGGAGGTCCGGCGGCTGCGTCATTATCTTCAGTCGGGCGGATTTCTCTATGCCGATGACGACTACGGAATGGATGAGTCATTCCGCCGGGAGATGAAAAAGGTATTTCCCAACTCGGAACTGGTGGAGTTGCCTTTAGACCATCCCATTTACCACTGCTTCTATGACTTTCCTTCTGGTCTGCCCAAGATTCACGAGCATTACGAGGGTCCGCCTAAAGGGTATGGTATTTTCATTGGTGGCAGGATGGTTGTTTTGTATACCTATAACTCCAATATTTCTGATGGCTGGACCGACCGCTACAACGACCCGCCGGAAAAGCGGGAAGAGGCTATCAGAATGGGCATTAATATCATCACCTATTTTTTGACCAACTGACTGTCCTGGGCAGGTGGCGCTCTTAAAAAAAAGCAAACCTAAAGGTCAAGAGCAGCGTGTTCTACATTTGCTGATTCCTCAACCTTAACCTCAACCGATTCTTCTGTCGGGCTCGGTAGAGCCTTCCCACCTGCCAAGGCAGATTAGCCTTGCATTCCTACATATCCGATTAAAAATCCTAATATCTAAATCCTAAACAATCCCTAATATCTAAATTCAAAGCAACCAATTTCCGGACTCTGATTTTACTCCTTAACCTCTACCTTTACCTCAACCTGCCATTGTGTCGGGCATAGATTGCCACCTGGCTTTGGCATTTGCCACCTGCCCAAGGCAGAGCGGCAGAACGCAATGACGGGTCACTCTGTCATTGCGAGCGTAAGCGAAGCAATCTCAAGCGTCAGATTGCGGCGCTCCTGCCTGCGGCAGAACGCTCGCAATGACAATCCGAAAAGCAGACCTGAAGGTCTGCCCTACATCTTAACCTTTACCTCTATCTTTACCTTTTGCATATAGATTGCCACGCTCCTTCGGGAGTTCTATGTTCTTAATTCTGCGTTCCCAGTTCTGCGAACCAAGAACTACGAACCATATTTGATTAAAAATCCTAAATACTAATATCTACTTTAAAACACCTAATTTTAGACTCTAATTTTGCTCCTCTACCATTATCTAAATTACAGAGGGCTGTTAGATTAAAATTTAACCTATAGGTTAACAAAATCAAGCGGGGCGAAATTGGTATATTTTATTGATAATCAATGGATTATATGAAATTTCGCCCAATTTCAGACCCCATCCCCTATACCATCCCCCAGGCTGTTTTCAAGATTCTATTTTAGGCGGTTTATCTCACCATATTCAGGGCTATAATTTCAGCAACTTGAGTCGTGGTGAGAGTCGCAGTTTGTTCAATTCTATATTAAAGCCCTTTACCCGTTCCCGGTCAGTTTCTGTCATATACTCCGGTTCAATCTCATCTTGCCGCTCTTTAACCAGTGGTTATCCCTTGCCCTTGTCCTGTCCTTTTC
>CAZNRV010000105.1:0-21164 GCA_964575495.1 uncultured bacterium | reverse complement strand
GTTGAAGAACTGGTAGAACAGGCATTGGATGAAGCGCTAAAGAGAAACGGTATCAAACCCGCATCCCGGGTCAAAATTGAGGATTTGGATGTTACCCCGGATAAAACCATCCGTTTTCGGGCATCGATTGAGATAGTGCCCGATTTCACACTTGCGCCCTATGCCGGTCTCGAGCTCCAGCGCCCTTCGCCCACCGGTTTTGACGCCGACTTTGAGAAACGGCTCAAGGCGCTTCAGGAACGCTGTGCCATTTATAAACCGGTTCAGCGGCCTGCCCAGAATGGCGACTTCGTTGTGGTTGACTATGTCCTCCGGGAAGGCGATAAGGTTGTTGCCGGACCAAAAAGCAATGTGACCCTGCAGGTAGGTGGCGAAAGCAAGCATCCGCAGGTCAACGAGGCGCTCCTGAATGTCAGCCCGGGTGATGAACGGAAGATTGAAATCACCTTTCCTAATGACCATCCTGACAAAGCACTTGCGGGCAGAACCATCAACTATTCATTCACCGTGCGTGCGGTCAGAGAAAGAATCCTGCCCGATATCAACGAGGAGTTTGCCCAGGACTTGGGTTATGAAAACCTTGATGCCCTGCGCCGGGCAATCAACGACGAAATCCTTGCCGAACGCGATGAACAGATTCAGGAGGAATTGCGCCGGCAGGTGATTGACCAGTTGACCAGCCGGCATGAATTTGAACCGCCGCAGTCCTGGGTAGAAGCCCATATCAACCGCCTGCTCAAAGAGTTCAACCTGCCCGACTCAGACGAGGCACGGGAAAAACTGCTGCCGGTAGCGCTCAAATCTGCCCGCTTCGACTGTATCAGCCTGCGCATCGCCCAAAAGGAAAATCTCACCGTCACCGATGAGGAAATTGAGAACCGGATTCAAGAACTGGCGCAGCAAAGTGGACGTCAGCCTGAGGAAATCGCCCAACTTCTTGACAACTCATCCTACCGCTTCCACACCCTGCAGAAAAAGGTTCTGCAACTAATAATTGACAAAGCGGAGATTAAATGAAACGCTTCTCATTTTCGGGCGTCTAAAAAATATGATAACAAATGGAAACAAAGAACCCGAGGAGGTCCCTGTGTTAGTACCGATGGTAATTGAACAGACTGGTCGGGGAGAAAGAGCCTATGACATCTACTCCCGGCTTCTGAAGGAAAGAATCATCTTCTTAGGACAACCGGTTGATGACACCGTTGCCAACCTCGTAGTTGCCCAATTGCTCTTCCTTGAGGCTGAAGACCCAGAAAAGGACATCTTCCTATACATCAACTCGCCCGGTGGTATTGTCTCTTCTGGTTTGGCAATCTACGACACGATGCAATACATCCGTCCCAAGGTCTCCACCATCTGCGTTGGTGAGGCGGCTTCCATCGCCGCCCTGCTCTTGGCTGCCGGCGAAAAGGGCAAGCGCTTTGCCCTGCCTCGCTCAAGGATGATGATTCACCAACCTGCCGCCTACGGGCTCAGCGGTCAGGCAACCGACATTGAGATTCACGCCCGCGAACTGGTGCGGGCAAAAGAGCTCCTTGCCGAAATCCTTGCTAAACATACCGGTCAGCCAGTGGATAAAATCCTGCGCGACTCTGACCGCAATTTCTTTATGTCTGCGCAGGAGGCAAAGAGTTACGGACTCATTGACGAGGTGATTGAAAAACGCAAATGAGCTCCCGGCGGCGCCAGGCAAAGCCAAAACTACCCGAACTGTGCTCTTTCTGCGGCGCACCTGAAACCATTCATAATCGTCTAGTTCGGGGTAGGCACGGGCTGATTTGCAAGCAATGCGCCCGTCTTGCCCTCAGCCTTTTTCAAGAACAGGAAGAAGTGGCTCAACCCCTGAAGCAGATTCCGAAACCACCCGAGATCAAGACATTTCTTGACGAGTTCGTCATCGGTCAGGAGTATGCAAAAAAGGTCATATCGGTTGCGGTCTACAACCACTATAAGCGCATCACCGCTCCGAGCAACGCACCCCAGCTCGATAAAAGCAACATCCTGCTCCTAGGACCAACCGGTGTGGGCAAGACCTTGATTGCCGAAACCCTCGCCCATTGCCTGAAAGTGCCCTTTGCCATTGCGGATGCCACACCCTTAACTGAAGCGGGCTATGTGGGCGAGGATGTGGAAAACATCCTCTTGCGACTGCTCCAGGCGACAAACGGCAACATCCGCCGGGCAGAAATTGGCATTGTCTATATTGACGAGATTGACAAGATTGGCAGAAAATCCGATTCACCATCAATCACCCGCGATGTCTCTGGCGAAGGTGTCCAGCAGGCGCTACTCAAAGTCCTTGAAGGCACGGTTGCCAATGTCCCGCCTCAGGGTGGCAGAAAACATCCCGAACAACAGTTCATTCCGATAAACACCAAGAACATCCTCTTTATCTGCGGCGGTACATTTGACGGACTGGAAAAAATCGTTGAAAGGCGGGTGCGCGCCAGCTCTTTGGGCTTTGGTGCCGAGATCGGTAAAAGCAGCCGTATGAACGCTGACGAACTGCTGCAACTTGTCCAGCCCGACGATTTAATCAAGTTCGGCTTGATACCGGAATTTGTTGGACGCCTGCCGGTAATTGCCCCGTTGCACAGCCTTTCCCGCACCGCTTTGATTGACATCCTCACCAAACCCCGCAACGCCCTCCTGAAACAGTACTCCTACTACTTTGAACTTGAGGGGGTGAAACTCACCTTCACATCTAAGGCACTTGCGGCGGTTGCCGACCGCGCCCTTGCCCTGCGCACTGGTGCCCGTGGCCTCCGTGCTGTACTTGAAGAAACAATGCTTGAGATTATGTTTGAACTCCCCACGAGAGAGAATGTCTCTGAGTGTATCATCACCCCGGAGGTAATCACCAACAAAAAGCCGCCCCTTTGCATCTCCGAGCGGCTCCAAGCACGCAAGGCGCAGTAGCGCCGGTTTTCTAAATCTGTTTACTCTTCCGGTTCAAACTGATCCTTACCAGCTCCGCAAACCGGACAAACCCAGTTATCAGGCAAACTCTCAAACGGCGTTCCCGCAGGAATGCCATTCTCACTATCACCAACCGCCGGGTCATAAACATATCCGCAGACCGAACAGACATAACGCTGCATCCTTATACTCCCTTCTTTCTTTTCAACCCGGTTCTCTTCCCTATAGGTAGGCGCACCTTTACCGGTCTTACCCTTTTTCACATCATGATAATACGCATAGGTCAGCGGCTCACCTGCTTTCAACTGCCGCGCCGCTACTACCTCACCAATAAACAGGGTATGGGTAACGCAGTCAACCGTCTCCCGCAGCCTCTCTTCAATAACACTAATCCCGTGCTGATTGACAATCGGTGCACCGGTAATGCCAGTCTCATAACCTAACCCCTGAAACTTGTCAAACTCCCTGCCTGAACGGAACCCAAACCTGCCGATGAACTCAAGGGGCGTGTCCTTCTCCAAAACGGTAATCGCAAAGATGCCACTTTTACTAATAAACTCATTAGTGAGACTGCTTTTGTTTATCGCTACCGTCACCAGGCACGGCTCAAGCGCAACCTGAACCGCAGTATTAACAATCAACCCGTTCAAATGAGCACCATCCCTGCTGGTTACTAAGTAAAGACCGTAACTAAAACTGCCAAGCGCCTTAAGGTCAACCTGTCCTGCCATTAATCATCTCCTTTCCTTCAATCTGCGGGCAATTTCTCTACCAAACTCTTGGCAACTTTTTAAACCATCCCCGCTTGGCACATATTTGACCTTCAAAGGTTCACCCACCATTTCCATCCCCATCGCTTGCAACTCTTCAAAAATGATTGCCGCTGCCTCGCCACTCCATCCATAAGAACCGAATGCCGCCCCTAATTTATTTTTTGGTTTAAGCCCCTTCAGATATACTAACATATCCGCCACTGTCGGAAAAATACCATTATTCAGTGTCGGCGAACCGAGGATAACAGCCCCGGCATCCAGCACTTCGGTCATCGCATCACTGCGGTCATTTGCCCTCAGCCTCATTACCTTCACCTCAACAGCCTCATCTGCAAAGCCATCAGCAATTGCCCGCGCCATCTTATCGGTACTCTGCCACATCGTATCGTAAATAATAACCGCCTTTTGTTTCGGTCGTTGTTCCGCCCATTCCCGGTACCAAGCAAGAATCTTGCTAATATCCTTACGCCAGATTGGTCCGTGGTCAGGGGCAATAACATCAATAGCTATGCCAAGCGCCTTTATTCGTTCTAATAATTTCAGGATTAATTGAGAATAGGGCAAAAGTATATTCGCATAGTATTTCGCTCCCTGGTTTCTTAAAAGAACCGGGTCAAGTTCATCGGCAAACCGCTCGCCTGTTGCCAGATGCATGCCAAAACCGTCCTGAGAAAACAGCAGCCTATCCTCAATCAGGTATGTCACCATGCTGTCAGGCCAGTGCAGCATCCTTGTCTCCAGAAACTTGAGACTCAGATTGCCGAGGTTGAGCGTATCGCCATCCCTCAAAGGCACAATTTCATAATCAAGATGGAAATGCTCCTTCAGCGCCTTCACACCTGACTGCGATGCAAAAACCTTTTCCGGTTTCACTGCTGCGATTATCTCCGGCAGGGCTCCAGAATGGTCCATCTCGGCATGATTGGAAATGATGTAATCAATTCGCTCAGGATTGACGACCGATGTAATTCGAGAAAGCAGTTCATCCCTAAAATGAGCTTTCACCGTATCAATCAGGGTAATTTTATCTGCGAATATCAAATAGGCGTTATAAGTAGAACCTCTCTCTGTCGAATAGCCGTGAAAATCACGGATATTCCAGTCAACTGCACCCACCCAGTAAACTCGGTCATTGACCTTAACAGCGTTAAAAGCCATCGTCGCTTTTGTGCTAAAGTCCCTTAATCCGCTGCAACAGTATTCTGGGCATAGAGATTGGCAAGCTCGGGTGGCAAAATAAATACCCGCTGCCCCAGTTCCCGGTCAAGCATCAGCAAGGCGCGCCCATCATCTCCCAAGAGTCTTAAATCTTGGATGACCTTCAAAGTACTATCCTCCTCTTCCACCTGTTCATCAACAAACCACTGCAGAAGTGAATTGGAGCCGTAATCGCCCTCTGATTGTGCCAGCTTCATAAGCTCGTTTATCCTGCCCGTAATGAATTTCTCATGTTCATACGCAGCCTCAAACGCCTTTAACGGCGAGCCCCATTTCTGTTCAATAATGGTGAGTGGATACAGCCGGACCTCTCCACCCCTTTCAATAATGTGTTTATAAAAGCGCATTGCATGCGTCAGTTCCTCCTGAACCTGAGCCCTCATCCATCTTGCCATACCAGAATATCCTGCATTGTCAAAATATGCTGCCATTGCCAGATAGAGATATGCTGACTCCAATTCATGCTTTATCTGTTGGTTGAAGTCGCCCTCAATCTTCTTGGGAATCATATTTACATCCCTTTCCACAGTCCATGAATGTTACAGTATTCACGGGCATAGACACTTTTTGCCTCTATGGAGAAAAATACCTCCGGCATCTGTCCCGGGCTCAGAAACTGTGTGTATGCCCGTTCATCTGCAATCAGTTCAATCCACTCAATGAAATGCTTTTCCTCCATCGGATGGGGCACACTACCCACCTTCACCTTATAGCCCGTGGTGGTCTTCTCAATTACCGGCACATGCTTCTCCTTCCCGGTATCGCTCGTCTTCTCCTCCATCAGTTTCATCGGCTGGCCGCAGCAGACAAGCTGACCTGCACCCGGATGTAGGACCTCAACGATATTACCACAGACCTCGCACTTGTATATCTCTAATTTTTTTGCCATGTTTATCTTCCTCCCTTTATTTTATAAGTCTTTTGTCCACCCCAGTAAATCCGCATTCCGGGATGTAACAACTCACATCAATAAACTGACATGCCTGGCCACACGACGGACAGACATCGGGCGGCTGCAGCGATTGCAGCACATAATGACAGTTGGAGCAACTCCAGTAAGGAGCATTAACCGGTGTTTGTGCACCTGCAGTCCGCTCCTGGGTTTTGCCCTTTTGCATTACCTTGTTGCAGCAGACCAGTGTCCCACCACCTTTATGCAATATGCCTACCATCTTCCCGCAGATACTGCAACTGTAAATCGATGCTTCCTTTCCCATTTCTTCTCCTTTTATTTCAAACTCCTGACCGCATCCAGCGCCGATTGATAATCCGGCTCCTGTCCCGCCTCTTTGACCAGCTGGAAATACCGGATCACACCTTTACGGTCAATCACAAAAATTGCCCTTGCCAGTAGCCTTAATTCCTTAACCAGGACGCCATAGGCTGAACCGAAAGATGCCTCACGATGGTCAGAAGCGGTGATAACCCGCTCAATACCATTGGCACCGCACCAACGTTTCTGCGCAAAAGGCAAATCCATGCTAACAACCAGCACCACCACACCATCTCCCAATTTCGGTGCCTCGGCATTAAAACGACGCGCCTCAATGTCGCAGACCGATGTGTCAAGCGAAGGCACTGCCACCAGCACCAGCACTTTGCCTTTAAAATCAGTCAGTTTCAGCGGTTGCAGATTGTTATCAATAACCGTAAAATCAGGTGCTTTGTCCCCGACCTTCAGAGCCGGACCGATGAGCGTAACCGGTTTTCCTTGAAAAGTTACCTCGCCCATTCTTTCCATCATTACCAATTCTCACCTAAGATTTCAAAATACGCCTGTGGATGTGCGCACGAAGGGCAAATCTCCGGCGCCTCGGTTCCCTCATGAATATAGCCACAGTTTATGCAACGCCAGACCACCGGCTTTTCCCTCCTGAATACCCTGCCCTTTTCAATATTTGACCTCAACTCATGATACCTTTTCTCATGCTGCTTCTCCGCTACCGCAATGGAACGGAAAATCGAGGCGATATTGGCAAATCCCTCCTCTTCAGCAACCTGTGCAAACTCCGGATACATCTGCGTCCATTCATAATGCTCACCGCCTGCGGCCTCCTTCAGATTTTCCACAGTGGTGCCGATTGTGCCTGCGGGAAAGGAAGCTTTAATCTCAACCTCACCACCTTCAAGGAGTTTGAAAAGCCTTTTAGCATGCTCCTTTTCCTGACCTGCGGTCTCCTCAAAAATCTGGGCAATCTGAACATAACCTTCATCCTTTGCTTTGCTGGCAAAATAGGTATAACGGTTCCTTGCCTGTGACTCGCCAGCAAAAGCGGTTAAAATATTTCTCTCAGTCTTACTGCCTTTCAACTGCATATATTTTCCTCCATTTTATTATATTAGACCTGCCGAAAACACCTTTGGATTCAACAGTCATATCTCAACGGAAAAGCCTTAACCGGAAGTACTTTTCCGGATGCTCTTTGATATCTGCCATCAATTCCTGCAACTGCTGGCTGGTTCTGACCAACTCCTCATAAAGCTCGGGTGAAGTCAGCAGCTTGCGCGCGGTTGACTCCTGATTGAGCATTGTCGTCAGGCTATCAACTATTACTGCCAGCCGCTCAATACTGGAGCTGGTCACGATAAAACCAGAATCCAAACCCCGCAGCCGCTGGTTTATCAGCCGGATGAATTCCTCACGCGTCTGGCGCAGTTCTGCGGTCAAATCCTGTGGGTCAATTGTTGCTATCAGCCGGTCGAGCCGGAGAAAGGTCGTTTCCAGGTCCAACACCTCGTTAACACCCGAAAATGTTGTGGTATCATCTGCCAGTTCACCGTAGCCGGGATGAACAATTAAATAACGGTCACTCCCAAGATAACTCAAGGAGCGCACAGCAAATCGGGCATTCCTTCTCAACAGAACATCACCGCTTAACGCCACTGAAACCCTTACACCCCTCTCGCCATCAAGTTCCATCCCCGCAATTCTGCCTTTGGTAATACCCAAAACATCAACACGGTCCCCGGTCTTCAATCCGGAAACATCCGGAAAATAGACCCTTACCACCTTTTTATATCTCGTGCCCATCCTGCCCGAAAACCAGAAGAACGCAAAAATCGCCAACAGCACACCAAAGATGACAAACAGACTGACGATGAAATCACGAACCCGCCGGTTCATAATCCTCCTTTTTAATTTCCTCGGCGACAAAAAGCTTGCATCCTTTGAGAATGTAAAGCCGGTCTGTTAACCTTTTTGCCACCTCAATATCATGCGTTACTACTACTGCTGAACGATTTCCCGTTCCTGCTAAACTTTTAATTATATCACAAATCCGCTCTCTTAGCAAAGGGTCGAGCCCGCTTGTCGGCTCATCAAAAAAGATATATTTGGGTTCGGTTATCAGGGCGCGGGCAATCGCCACCATTCGCACCATTCCGCCGGAAAGCTCCCGCACATACAATCCCCTGTTTGCGCCCATTCCAACCTGTTCCAGGACCGCCAGGACCCGTTTCTCAATCTCGATTCTTGAAAGACCGGTTCGCTCCTTTAAAGGCAGGGATACATTCTCCGCCACATTCAGCGAATCAAAAAGCGCCCCACCCTGAAAAACAAACCCGATTTTAACCAGCGTGTGTTCGTTATCGGCAAACCGACCATAACGCAGCTCCTGCCCGTCATAAATAACCCTGCCCGAGTCTGGATGCATTATTCCGGCAATTATCTTCAAAAGCACCGTTTTACCCGCACCTGAAGGACCCAAGACCGCCACTATACCTGCATCAGGCACCTCCAGACTGATATTATCAAGAATTACCTGACCGCGCAGGCTTTTAAAAACCCCTTCAACCGCAATCATTTTGCGAAGAAAAACATTGCGAGCACAAAGTCAAAAACTAAAATCAGAACCGCAGACAACACCACCGCATTGGTTGTTGCCCTGCCCACATCACGCGCCCCGCCTTCAACCCCGAAACCGAAATAACAGCCGCTAATGCCGATCAAAAGTCCGAAGATAACTGCCTTGACAATTCCACCAAGAAAATCACGCACCTGAACGAAATGCAAAAGACCGTAGAGAAATGTATCCCGGGAAACACCTAATGCCGCTGCCACCAAAAGGGCGGTCAGGCTGGCAACAACCTCCATCACCACCACCAAAATTGGCAGACTGATAGTGGTTGCAAGAATCCTCGGCAGGCACAGAAACCGGTAAGGGTCAATCCCCATAATTTTGAGCGCATCAACCTGCTCCGAAATCCGCATCGTGCCAATCTCTGCCGCCATTGCTGAAGCCGAACGGCTGGCAACGATAAATGCGGCAAAAACCGGACCAAGTTCAATCAAAAGCATCCTGCCAACGCCCATTCCGATAAAATAGTTCGGCACCATCCCCAAGAGCTGATAACTGGTCTGAACCGCGGTTGTCAAACCGACAAAAACACTGGCAAACAGAACTATCGGCACCGCTGTCGCACCGTTATGGAAAATCTGCTCAACGAGTCGCGGCAGGGTTCGGCGCAAATCCCAGGGCAAGGTGAGACTGCGCACCAAAAACCAAAGGAAATCCAAAATCGCATTCGGCAGTTTCATAAAAAATCATAACCTCAACCATTTAACAGTCAACACCTTAAAACCCTCTCTTTGATTTTCCTTTGAGAATATCGACTTTATAAGGGGGGTGGTGGAGGGAACCTGCCCTCTTGCAGAAACTCAGAAAGACTCAACTAATTAACCGTTTAACAAACTGTAACTTAAACTGCCTTGCCCAAGAAAAAAGATTTTTCCAGTTAATCTTAGTCAATTTTTGTTTTGGCTCTAAATGAAAAAGGAAACTGACTTACAAATCACGGCGCCGTGCGCGCCACCGTGTCACAATGCGCTGAAAATCAACATCGCCCGGACCATTTGTCCACCACTTGGCAAACTCAACATCGCCGCTCATCGGTTTTGGTTCAGGCAAATCAACCATCATCCTTGTCGGCAGCGCCACCGCCTCCCCTAAAATCAGCGCCTCGCCCGTCCTCAGCGCCGGCAGGATACCCATCAAGCCGCCAAGCGAATCTGAGACCAGACGCCGAACATAGTTCTGGTCATCAGGATTGGTGAGCCGCATAACAATAAAGGAACTACACTGCGAAAGAACCGTCTCCGAAAGCTCCTTGGGACGCTGGCTGACCACAATCATCCCGATGCCATACTTTCTCCCTTCCTTTATTACCCGTTCCACTGCTGAGCGCGCTGCACTGAACTGGACATCTTGTTTATTCGGCACATAATTGTGCGCCTCCTCAAGAACCAAAACCAATGGGCAACGCTCACGCCCCTCATTCCAGAGGTTGAACTCAAAAGCCAGCCTCGTTAGCACCGCCACAACCACGCCCACCGCCTCAGAAGGCACACCGCTTAAATCCACAACCGTCATCCGATGGGGCGCATCAATCGAAAGGTAATCCCGCAAGAGCATCGGCAGGGTTTTACTGCTGTCATATTTCTTCGCCTTGAACATAAAATTGTACCTGGGGTCTGAAAGTTTGCTGTCCAGACGGATGAGAAAACGGTCAAACACGCCATAAAGAGGACCGTGCTGCTGCTTCCCCGCATGGTCATAAACTACCTGGATATTCCAGTCCCGAATCATCGCCAGCATCTCATCAAAGTCAAAATAAACCGGCGAATCCGCATTAATCAGACTGCCCAGCCCAAGTTGTTCCCGGGTATCCCATGCCTGCCGGGTGCGGATTAGCGAATCGTGAAGAACGGTAATCTGATTCTTGGCAGTAGGTTCGCTCATATCTATACACAGATCAACAAACTCATCAAAGTTCAAAAGCCAGTAGGGCAGTTCGATGTTGTCGGAATTAACGATATTAACACCCTCGGGAAAAGCAGCGGCATATTCACCGTGGAGGTCTAGGACTACAATATGGGCGTGGGAAAACTTTTTGACCGTCTGCTGGAGAATGCTTACCACTGTGCAGGACTTACCGCAACCGGTAGCACCCAGGACCGCAATGTGCTGACCGAAAAATTTGTCCACCTGAACATAAACCCGCTGCCCACTGGTATTGCTCGGGCAACCAAATGAAAAACCGAACTCAGAGAACTCAGAAAAGATTTGCTCCAGCTCCTCATTCCCTACCGTCTGCACAACCTGACCCACATTGGGATAAACTGAAACCCCGCGGAAAAATCTGCCAGCTGAAAGCAAGGTGCCCAGAAGAACACACTCAGCAATAGCCTTCCCATCACCCGTGCCTTTGACACTTGCTACGAGACCGATAACCTCCTGATTGCGAAACGGAATCTTCACATAGGAACCCGGCTGACCTGGATAGTAATCACCGACAATTGGCTTGGTTGGATCAACAGTAAGATCCACCATTGCCCGTTCGCCATTAACCTCACTCACTCTGCCGATATCATACTCTACTTTGCGCATATTTTACCTCCTTTTCAATTGCCGCTGACGGTCTCTAAGCACCTTTTTTAACCAAGCGAGCCACGCCTCCAGCCCTTTCCCATTGCGCAAGGACAAGGGAAAAATCAGAACCTTAGGCTTGAGCCTTCTCACCGACCGGATGAAACCATTGATGTCAAAATCAACATAGGGCAAGAGGTCAATTTTATTAATTATAATCACATCTGACTTCTGAAACATTAAAGGATACTTGACGGGCTTATCACTGCCCTCAGGTGTCGAGACGAGCGTCACATTAAAATGAACCGGCAGCCGAAACTCAGCCGGACACACAAGATTGCCAACATTCTCAATCAGCAGTAAATCAAGATTGGCAAAATCAATTGCGGCAAAGACCGGCGTGAGCATCAAACCATCAAGATGACAGGCACCCTGAGTATTAATCTGCGTGCAGCCAACACCCTGCTTAAGCACCCGCCGCGCATCCAAATCACCCTGAATATCTCCCTCAATCACCCAGATGCGCCAGCGGTCCTTGAACGCAGCAACGGTCTTCTCAATTAGGGTGGTCTTGCCCGCACCCGGTCCTGACATGACATTTATGCCCAAAACCCCATAGCGGTCAAGCTGCCTCTTCTGTTCAGCGGCAAGGGCATCATTGCTCGCGAGCACCCGCCGCATCAACCTGACAGAAGCCATTTCAAACTCCGATTGTCAACCTTTACCATCTCATTACGTTCACTCCCGACTGAAATCAGCGCCACCGGACACGCAACCAGCTCCGCAATCTTTTCAATGTATTTTTTTGCCCGGTGCGGCAGTTCATGAAAATTTCGACAGCCTGATGTTTTTTCCCACCACCCCGGCAGGGTAATGAACTCCGGCTCCAGTCCTTCGGCTAAAAATGGGTCAAACTCCTTCAGCCTCCTGCCCTGGTAATAATAACCGGTGCAGATTTTAATTGTCTTTAGCGAATCTAACACATCCAACTTGGTGATAATCAAAGCAGAAAAGCGGTTGAAACGCACCGACGCCCTGACAATGCCACAATCAAACCAGCCGCACCTGCGCGGTCTGCCGGTTGTGGCACCGTACTCACCGCCCAACTCCCGCAAAACCCCTGCCTCCTTTTCGCCCAGTTCCGAAGGAAATGGTCCTGCACCCACCCTGGTGGTATACGCCTTGGCAACACCCACCGCTTCCTCAAGCCAGAGCGGGCTTATCCCGCTTCCGACCGCAGCCCCGGCCACTACGGTTGATGAAGTGGTGACAAAGGGATAACTTCCTAAGTCAATGTCAAGATGAGACCCCTGCGCGCCTTCAAACAAAACCCGCCTCCCCTGTCTCAACGCCTTTTCAATCAAAAAAGAACCATCAGCGATCATCTCTACTAACGGTCTGGTTATCAACCAGTATTCAGAAAAGAGGTCTTGGAACGAAAGCGGCTCAGCCTTGTAAACCTCCATCAACCGGAAGTTGGCAGCTGCGAGGTTATGGCGCAACTTTTCCTTAAACGCATCCTCATTAAGCAAATCACCCACCCTGATACCCACGCGGGCAATTTTATCCTGATAAGCAGGTCCAATTCCCCGTCCGGTTGTGCCGATTTTTTTTTTGAGCGAGCTGCTCCTCTTGCAAATTGTCAAGAAGCCGGTGATAGGGTAAAATCAGATGAGCCCTGCGATCAATAAACAGACGCCGCAGGAACTTAATGCCGCTCTTCTTAACCTCTGTCAGCTCCTCATTAAGCCGGTAAGGGTCAACAACGCAGCCGCAGCCGATTATACATGTGGTCCTAGTGTTAAGGATGCCCGATGGGACCTGGTGAAAGGCAAAACGCCCCTTTGAGCAGCAAACCGTGTGACCCGCATTTGGTCCTCCCTGAAAACGGACCACAAGATTTGCTTGCCGAGCAAGGAAATCAACCACCTTACCCTTGCCCTCATCACCCCATTGCGCACCCACAACAACGATATTGGGCATAATCAGGCTATCTCCGGACTTGTTGACCGTATCGGCTACCTATCATTGGGATTCAGGCCATTAAAATTGATAAGAGAAGGAAAATTTGTAGTTGGAGGTGGAGAAATCATAGATGAACTGGTCGACACCCAAGTCAAACTGAAATCGCTGAAATTTAATCCCCCCACCAAAGGTCCAGCCTAATGACTTGAATGAGCCCAATTTTTGCCTGGTTAATATATCCCAAAGGCTGTAATGATATGTTAACCCATCTTTTTCCAGAACTACGCCTCCACGCTGTCCGGTAATATCTTCAAAGTAACCCAAACGGGCAAATCCGGCAACCTCCCCCAAGTTGAGCTCCCCTTCCAGACCTAAGCTCTTCCAGGCGTCACGCCACTCTTCAGAAAATTGCTGACTGAAGCTCTTAAGCGTGTCTGAAAACATCCCGACGATAATCTTATTTATCTCCGGCGTAATACCCAGCCGAAATATTTCCTTTTGCACCGGATAATAGGCAAGACCCAGCCTCAACATCCTTGGCAAAGGGTCAGATTCGCCTGATGAGGTATAAGAGATATTTGGGCCAATATTGGTTATCGCCACCCCGGCGTTTAAATATGGAAACGGTTTGTAAAGGACACCGGCATCAAACGCCCAGGTTATTCCAGTACCGCCTTTTTCAATACCCAGTTCCGGCATTGCCCTCCAGACCCAGTCGGGAACTAAAAAAGAGTAGATAAGCTTTGCTGAAATCCCGACCCCTAAATTGGATAGAACCGGAAAGCCATAACCCAGGGTTGGTGCCACATCAAAGGTGGTGTATCGACCCAAAAACTCCCCCCGGTCATTAATAACATCAGTCTCACCAGTTGTCAGGTAAATTACATTCAATCCAAGTGTTCCTTGGTCTTTCAGGTTGTGTGTTACTGCTAAATATTCGTAATACATCCCGGGCCATAGTCCTGGCAGCCAGTTACAATGCATCAGTGTAGCATTGGTGCGTTCTAAAAAAGCCAGACCACCTGGATTATAATAGACGCTCGAAGCATCATTGCTGATTGCGGTAAATGCACCGGCGAGTGATGTCGGTCTGGCTCCGGGCCAAATCATCAGAAAAACTGCGCCCGGGTTTTGACTGGCAGATATTGCTCCTGCGAGAAGGAGGAGCACCAGCGAGGAGAGTCTGTGCTTGATTGTAGTTATAAAGCTTCGTTTATTCATCGGTTCTATTATAATTGAACAGGGATTGAGGTCAAGGACACCTTTCTTGGTTCTTAGTTCTCGGTTCATAGTTCGTGGTTTGGAAACTAAAAACCTGGAACTTGGAACAGGGAACTCTCCGAGTTGGTTCGTAGTTCTTGGTTCATATTATCGGGTAAGAAGGAATTTGTCTCTGAACACAATCCGCTGAATGTTTCGTGGGTCTGCCCTGTTTTCTGCTGTTAAAACAAATAAATACACCCCATTGGATAGGAGCGCACCGTCGTGGTCTCTGCCGTCCCAGTAAATCTGATTGTATCCGAAACCGGCGCTAAAGTCCCCCAGGTCCCGAACAAGTCTGCCTGATAGAGTATAAATACGAATGTGCACATTTGCCGATTGGGTCAGGTTGAATGTCCAGAAAGCAGAGGTGCGAACAGGATTCGGATACACAAGGAGGTCTGTAACCTGCAGTCTGCCGGTCGTCAACGGCTTGAGAATAATCTTTGTTAGTGTCCTGTTAAGGAAGTTGTCCGCTACCTGCACAAATACCGAATCAAGCGGACCGGAAAGGTTCATCGCCACATGGCAGGTGGCAAGAGTGAAGGAACTGTCATTGAAGATAAGGAGGTCTCCTATTTCCTTGCTGGTGCGCCGGTCATTTATAAATAGAGAGGGAGCAGATTTACCGACAGGTGCAATCAAAATTCCAGATGGGTCCTCAAACCTTATCTCTAAGTCAAAACTCCCCGGAACAAGAGCACTGTCCTGCAGTTTGCGCCCGGAATAGTAGAAAGAAATCTGAGGAGGGGTATGGTCAGAAACGGGTGCTGAAATTGTATCAAACATCAGTTTGTCTGCAAGGAGAGCAGTTCTTTCATCGGGACGCATATTATTCTGAATAACTGCGCTGAACCGGCAGGATGAGGGGACTGGAGAATAATAGCCGTTACCGACAAAAACTGTATCCAGTCTAATGAGCGGAAATAAACCCTGACAAAAAAATCTGCCGTCTTTCACCCTGAAATTGCCCCGTGCCAGTTCCAATCCAGGCATAAAGTAGTTTATTGATGAACCAAGCGGCGAGCGGTAAAGACGATTCTGTAATGGACCGAAAAGACGCCATTCGGCAAGCCCCTGCCCAATTTCAGAGAGCGAACGGGCACAGAAGAGAACCCCCGGGTTAAGGGTGTCCGGTTTAACAACGGGATGCTGATTTTGTAATCTTGGTATTCGCAGAATAGTCGCCGGGTCGCCAAAGAGATGATAGGAACGGTCAGTTGGCCAAGCGAGAAAGAAACAGTAGCCGATTGTTTTTGAGCTTTCCGGCACGCTCAGAAGTGGTGTCAAAAGATTGCGGGCAAAAACGAGATTGTTGCCTGAGGGGGTTGCGGTTGAAGCAGCAACAGCCGCAATCGCACCGCCTCGCATCCGCACCAATTCTTCACCTATGCATTCGTTGCGGGTGTCATCAAATCTACCAACCGAGCAGGATGCTAATAGGGAGAAGGGTAGCCGGTTGCCGTTTTTGACTTGACTGAGCCGGGATGTGGTTAGAACTTCTTCATGTGTTAGCGCATTGCTGGAACCATGACCAAAAAAAAGCCAGATAAGCGCACCTAAGTTAATCTGGCGGAGAAGTTCGCTTTCGGCTTCAGGTTTGCTTTTGGGACCAAGGAACGGGAATTCGGTGAGGTAGACTTTAACCGGGTCAAAGAGGTTGCCTGCTAATCCAGCCATACCTTCGCACTGTTCAATGTGCCGGAACCTTAACTCATCGGGGTCAGTAGGGTATTTTTTGAACTCGTCGTCGGCAAGTAGGAGATAACGCCGAGTCCAGTAACCTGCGGGTCCTGTTTCATAAGATATTAACTTGTCAACAAATGACTTGAACTCATAAGCGTTGCGAACGGTAACACGACCCAAAATCAAGTCTGGACTTGAGCCTTCGCCATCTAAATCGGCAAACCAGGCATCAAGTGCCAGGGTCTTGCGCTCGCCTGATTCCGGATTAAGACCAAAACCAGACTCATAAGCTGGCACTCCCGGTGTTTTCGTTAGGTTGAGGTTGTTTTTGTAGTCATAGGTGGCATCGCCCACAAGCAGGACATATGCCGGGCGCTTAACAGAAAGGAAATGCTTTACCGCCCAGGGCTCCTCAAGCCCGAAACAAAAATCATCGTACAAATCCTCAAGAACAACAGTCAGTGCCCTGGCGTTATAAATACCTAAAATGCGACTGCTGCGGTAACGAGCCAGTTCTTGAGCCACAGGAATAAACTCTCGCGGCGCAATTATGAAGTAGTGAGCATTGATTGCCTCATCCCACAACCTGCCGGGAGATTTCACTTCCATTTTCAATGGTCGGCGCAAATGTTTTTGGGCGGCAATGGCAAATTCCACCCTACCAAAAGTCCGATATGAGAATCTAATACTGTCGGAAAAGACCTCAAAGTCAACACAACCCTTGGGTGCATAAGGGTTGCTTATATCAAAGACGACCGGAACCCCGGGCACATCAATCACACAAAACCGGAACACGCCCGTGTCATCTACAAAAAAATGCAATTGCCCAAATCTTAAGGAGAGCCGGCGGGTGTATTCGGCTTCAATGTAGTCGAGGTAAATCTTTTTATCACCCTGTCCCCTGAGGTCTAACTGGAAGATGTTCTGCCTGTAGTCTGCTGGCAAGATGGTATCAATCCTGAAGTCATAAGGGCTGGGAAAGGGGGTCTGACCGAATTGCAACACCCCGATTGTTCGGTTGTTGAACCGGACAGTAACCTCGTTGTCAGGGGTCTCGTTATATAACCTGCCGGAGAGACTCAAGAGTTGGCTTGGATATACCATGTTCATTGGGGATGAAAAGGTCGAGACTGCAGATGAGGAGAGCTTGAATAGCGCTGCCCAGATCCATAAGAGACCGGCACGCGCCGGACAATCGGCATCGATTTCTTGATGAAGGACATCTTTTGCAAATCTGATTATTTTGGTTCCGGCTGTATCTGGTCCGAAACCCTGTTTTATCCTTTGCCCTTGAGCTCCTCCCCAACTCAGCCAGTACACATTATGTCCTGTATAAAGGTTCTGAAAGTAAGTTGAACACCGACCGGTCCAATGGTCCGCACCAATTCCGTAGAAGAGCAAGGTATCGTCAGGGTCAAACCTGCCATCTTCATCGCCCCTGATTAGGAGTGCGACCGGACATAATGAATCGGGATAGTTTCTATTGGGCTCGTGCTCACCCAAAGTCCATAAACTAAGTGTTTTAGGGTCAAGGTTTGTTACGGGCACGCCGGCTTCAAGAAGTTCTCTGCCGATAATCCTATAGATGCCTGTGGAATCAATCGTGATTTTGAGCCAGAATGGCGCGTTTTGATAAGGGTTGTTGCCTCTTGGTAGGGATTGGATTTTCCAGTTTATTGCCTTTTCGCCATTTAAAAGCATTCGCTTGATTGCACCATCAAGCGGGTCTGGCAATGATTCGAGTCTTGCTTTGTGCTCAAATTCCAGCTCCGCCTCCATATCCTCGAACCAAAAAAGCCTTCTTGTCTTAGGGTCATACTGCACCGGGTTGAACCTCAGCGTAACAAAACGAACTGAGCGCAGAATTTCAATCGGACTCTTTTCCACTGGCGGATGGGAAATTGTTTCCGCTATCGTCCCAAGGTTATCCTGAAAACCGTTTTTCTCTTTTAGCGGGATGAATCTGACCCGAGCCGGCTCAACACCATCTAAGACACTCTCTTTGGTTGTCCTGAAACGCAACCGAACACCGCCTGTTTGGGGAATACCAACCCGAACAATTTTACCTGGCAGGTCAAACTCGCCAAAACCGGCAATTTCGTCACCATCATCACAACTGATCCGTAGCTTACCATCATCACCAGTGACAAATGAAACCTTTCCCGGCTTGTAATGGATCAGGACCTTCTGGCTATCAGAACTTACGACTTTTAACTCCGCCATCAAAAAATTAGGAATTAAAAGCAACAGAAGATTTGCACGCGAAAACACGATTTAAAATAGTCTAAAACCAAAAAAAAACAAGTCAAATCAGCCGACAACGGATAGTTCCCGGTTCCAAGTTCCGGGTTTCCAGTTTCCAAACCAAGAACTATGAACTATGAACCAGAAACTAACTACTAAGAACCAACAACTATGAACCAAGAACCATCACCTAAAATCGCTTGACATTAGTAATCCATTGAGGATAATATCTGTATTATGGCGGCTAATTTCCTGTTACAGGTTCCAGGTTCTCCAAACCAAGAACTAAGAACCAAGAACTATGAACCAGGAACTAAATTAGTTTTATCCTTTAACTGTGATGGAGGAAAATGTGTCCGAGAAAGTCTTGTATAATCGCTATGGCAAAGCTATTTTCCGCATCTCTAACACAGTAATTTATGACTTTTTAGGCAAGCCCCGCGGTTTTCTGGTCGGCAAGACCGTATATGATATCATTGGTCAGCACCGGGGGTTTTTTATTAATAATGTGCTCTGGGACAGGAAAGGCAGAGCAGTGGGTTATGCACCCGGGGGGCACGTGAATGGTCTTGAACTGCCATCAGTTGAAGTTCCACCGGTCCCTTATAAGGATTTACCAGCACCAGAACCACCGGCAAATGCGGTTGACCTTGAATGTCCGCACCGCCTCCCGCTCTGGTCAATAATGCAGCTCGAAAACCTCCTGCCCGCTTACCGGCAGGAAAAATAAAGGAGGAAAAATGCGTCCTTGGCTTTTCTTATCGGCTGTTGTCTATTGCTTTTTTGCAGTCAGCGCCAGTGGTTTTGAAATCAAAGGAAAGGTCACGCACCTCTGGAATGACAACAGTTTTATCATCGAAACCCGTTCAAAAGAGACGATTTTATTCTTCAACCTCCCGGCTCCAGGCAGTATTGTGGTCAAAGCCACGGCAACTGATGGCACCATTAAAAATTTACTCTTACAGCACAGCGAGCCTCTCACCCTCACCGGCATGAAGGAATGGAAACTAACCGTATCCTGGGATTCGATTGACTGCATCTGGGGTTGCCGCCTTATCAGCGGCGAAGAACCGGTACTGAAACGGGTTGAAGGCTATGCTGACACAGGTTATGTATTTCGCTTCAGCCTCGTGACTGAAGAAGACTTAGAAATCTGGAATTTCACCTATCCGAAAGAAGCAACCTTTATCGTCAGGCAGAGTTCGCCCGGTGCGCGCGGCTATGAGGAACAGGACCTTACCGACGACCCCAAAATCAAGCTCATCGGCGCAGGCATATTCAACATCGAGGTTGACCCGGTTGATAGCGGTGGTGAATTTGTTGCCGAAAGGGTAAAATAGCTCGAAATCAGAAAAACGACTTCTCTCACGGATAGAATAGCTACACTCCTTTTCCGCCTGCGTGCCGTTATCTGTTCCTTTGTCTTTATCATTGTTTTCATCTTCGCCAAACCGACCCCGTCATTATCTCTTGAATGTCTGCTCCTCATCATCAGTGGACTTGCCTTAAGGTTCTGGGCTGCAGGTTATCTTGGCAGTGATGCCCGTTCAAACAAAATCTCTGCCAAGGTCCTTATTACAAGCGGTCCTTACCGTTATTTCCGTCATCCGCTTTACCTCGGCAACTTTGCACTGGTTGCCGGAATAATCATTGCGCTCAAACCACCGCTAACAATCACCCTGTTGATATTGTTCGGCTTCGTTTTGATGTACGGATTAATCGCCCGTTCAGAAACCCGCTTCCTAATAGAGTCCGAACTGAAACCAGCAGCCGTCCGGTTCAGCCTGCGCCGGGCAACATCAGAATGGCACACTTGGCTGGTTACCGCCTTCGCCCTGATTTTAACCATTGCAAAGGCGCACTTTTTATCTTAAGGGTAAAATCCGAAACTGAGCGGTAAGGCTCACCTCTTGCCTGTTATTCAAATCCCTGACCCGGACAAGCAAAAGATAATTGCCCGGATTCAAATCCATAGTGTGGATGCGCTCCAGCCCAACCCCGGTTGTGCCCGAACCGGTAATGAACCGGCTGGGCGTGGGAATCACCGCTAACTGGCGGCTGGACAAATCCATTATCTCATAGGTCGCCTCTGCCCGATGCCGATTAAGGCTGTCGGTTGCAAGATTGTAGATTTCGTAAAGGATATAAAAGGTTGAACCGGTTCTTACCTCTGGCACAACCTGCGGCACAACCCGAATCCAGTCCTTCCGCACAAACTGTGGGCTCTGAAAATGGGAATCAACCAGCGCATAAAAAACAATGTCAGAGCAGGGCTGGCTCCGCCTGATATAGTCAATCAGGTTCAGTTCTGCTTTGCGCGTGCCCTGAAAAGCGCCATCCCGGGTAATAGCGTTCGCCAAAACCTGATAGATATCTGCCGCGAGGAAAAATTTCTGCCTGCCCACTACCAGACCGGCACTGGTATCGGCTGTAAAACCGAACCAGCCCGAACTCTTAATTGTGCCGTAGCGCTTTGATTGAAACTGAAACCCGAAGTGAATCAGCTTCTCCTGCATATCCGCTAAAGTCTGCTTGTCAAAAAAAATCCCATAATGCAGTTCCACCTCAACCGAATCGTCCCGTTGACCTAAACGGTAAAGGGCGATGGCAAGGTCAAGCCTTTTTGCCTCAGGGCTTGGTTTGGGTGGTGGCTTGCCATAGTCCACCTCCTCAAACGCCCTTGGAAACCAGGCGCTACCAAACCGGGAACACCCCACCTGCTTGAAACCTACAC
>CAZNRV010000104.1:0-4574 GCA_964575495.1 uncultured bacterium | reverse complement strand
GAATCGAACCCGCGTCCGAAGAGTTCAGAGTTCAGGTTCTACATAGTTAGTCAGTCCTTTTTTCTTATCTGTCTCTTAGCCGACTGACAGGTGGAGACAGACCAGCCTCAGTAATTATCCGGTTGCCGTCCTGAGACACAGCGACAACCTTAATCACCCTTTTAGACCCGGAACCGGCACCGGGTGACACTTGCCGGACCAGGGGCTACCTTACTTTAGGCAGCCAGTGCGTAGCTGCTATTGGCAGCTGTAATTCCTCTGTTAGTATTAACGAGACAACAGAGGAATCTCGCTATGCCCCTGAACCCCTCAGTCACTTCGTCGAGACCGTTCGCCCCCAACTTACCTGGACCGCAATGTCTCAGTCCATCCAGAAATATTTTATACATTTTCAGTTAAAAGTCAAGGGTATTCTGCACTAAACCACTCCCTGGTCAATCATTGCATCTGCTACTTTGATGAAACCGGCAATATTCGCGCCTCTTACATAATTAACATAATTTCCCTCTTTGCCGTAAAGCACGCACTGCTGATGTATTGCCTTCATTATCCCCTGTAACCGCTGATCAACCTCTTCACGCGACCAAGAAAGCCGTAAACTGTTTTGAGACATTTCTAAGCCGGAAGTGGCGACTCCACCGGCATTTGCGGCTTTTCCAGGACCATAAAGAATCTTATGCTCAAGAAAGATATCAATTGCCTCAGGTGTCGAAGGCATATTCGCTCCCTCAGCCACTACATAGACGCCGTTGCGCATCAGATTCTCCGCATCCTTGCGGTTAATTTCATTCTGGGTTGCACTCGGGAATGCACAATGCGCCTTATGGTCCCACAGCGGATTGTAATCAAGTCTTGGGTCACCTTGTGTGTAGACTACCCCTTTAATCCTGTCCGCATACTCCTTTATCCGCCCCCGGCGCACATTCTTCAACTCTTTGACAAACTCCAGTTTTTCCTGAGTTATTCCAGCCTCGTCATAAATATAGCCAGTGGAATCAGAGAGTGTAACCGGCTTTGCCCCCATTTGAATTAGTTTCTCTACTGTGTACTGAGCGACATTGCCCGAACCGGAAACAAGGCACACCTTCCCTTTCAGAGTTTCGCCTCTTGTTGCCAGCATCTCCGCGGCGAAATAAACAGCACCGTAACCGGTCGCCTCAGGACGAATCAAACTTCCACCCCAGTTCAAACCCTTGCCCGTAAACACACCGGTAAACTCATTACGAAGCCTTTTATACTGCCCAAACAGATAGCCAATCTCTCGCCCTCCCACACCGATATCACCTGCAGGAACATCGGTATTGGGTCCAATATGGCGGAAAAGTTCATTCATAAAACTCTGGCAGAAGTGCATCACCTCATTGTCTGATTTGCCTTTTGGGTCAAAGTCCGAACCACCCTTTCCCCCGCCCATAGGCAGTGTTGTTAAGGCATTCTTGAACACCTGCTCAAAAGCAAGAAACTTCAGCAAACCAAGGTAGACAGTTGGATGGAAGCGCAAGCCGCCCTTGTAAGGACCAATTGCCGAGTTCATTTCAACCCGGAACCCGCGGTTGACCTGAACCTCGCCCTTGTCATCAACCCAAGGAACTCTGAAAATAATGACCCGTTCCGGCTCGCAGATGCGCTCGATGATTTTCGCCTTCCGGTACTTTGGATTCTGCTCTAAGAATGACCAAAGTGAAGTTACTACCTCTTCTACTGCCTGATGAAACTCAGGCTCAGCCGGATTCTTCTTTCTAATATAGTCCATAAACTCCTGGACTCCATTAAAAGACATTTTTATCCTCCTTTTTTATAATTTTTCCCTTATCCGATCTTCCGGCATTGATATGCCGGGAAAAAATATAACGGTTTTTTGTAATCAGTCAATAAAAACGGAGAAAATCCCCAGTTGTTGAAGAATAACTCCCCAATTTTGTTCAAAAACCTATTTCAGTAAGGCTGCGCTTCGCCTCCGCAGACCATTAAGCCGCTGTTCTCTTGCGTCGAGCATATCTGGACAACGCCGGACAGAAATCGGCGCACCCACATAAAAATACTTCTCCCTTGGTTCATTAAGGGCATTAAAGAAACCAAATCCGGCACCGCTCACATTGCCCTTATCACCAGGCTCAATTGCCGGACCACAACCAGCCATAATCATCGCGCTGCCATCCCCTTCAATCGCATCCATCACATTATTCGGAAAGACCCTTTCCCTGGGAACGATGAGAAATGTGTCTTTGATGATTGTATCCAAAGAGAAAGTATAATCATCCTCACCTCCGGTTGAATCCCGATACTCGTAGTCAATCACCAGTTCCACCTGATACCACTCCGCACCGGCAGAAGAATGCCACGAGATACAAAGGGTTGAGTCCAGATCCAGGATATAACCCTCAGGCGGAGTGATTATCGAGAAGTTGCCGGGCATCGTCACCCGGGCATTTGCCTTTCCCCAGTAATGCTCCACAAGTAATCGATAGGGACAATTGACCGCAAATTTCAGTGTATCGCCATACCGGTATTCTGTCCAGGTGTAATAAAAAACATCCAGGGTCTCATCATTCAGCCAAACCACCGGCACCATCCGCAGACCCCGATTGTCAATCACCTGCACAAACCGCTCATAATCAACCGAGTAATCATAATATTCACCCCGGTAAAGATAGCCATTTATCATCGGCTCAGAGTAATTGGGGTTACGGCAGCCCCGGCTCAGAAATATCAAAAGACAGGCGGCTATGCGGAAGAAAACACCTATCGTTTTTTGCGTCTGCCGTAAGCCATCCACACTCTAATCCAACCGGAGTGGCATCAGGATAAACAAATCCTCAGCATCGCTTCTGGTATCAACCGGCTTAAATAGCACAGGCGCCATCGGGCTGGAAAGTTCAATTGCCAGTTCCTCGGAGCTGATGTGACGCAGAATCTCCATAAGATAACCGCCATTGAAACCAACCCGCAAACCTTCACCCTGATACTTGCACTCCATCTCCTCCTCGCTCTTGCCGACATCCACATTCTCGGTGCTCACTATCAGTTCGTTGCTCTTGAACTCTATGCTAATCTGCTTGGCGATGGGGTTGGCTAAAATCGTTGCCCGGCGCAAAACTTGACCGAACTCCTCACAATTCACCACCGCCCGGTTGCCATACCCCTTGGGAATCACCCTTTCATAATCCGGATAAGGTCCTTCAATCATCCGCGAAATCACCGTGGTATCCTCAAGTTGAAAACCGACCATCTTCGGGTCGGAAAAGACCTTCACCTTCTCTTCTCCCTTAGGCAGGATACCAACCGCCTTGGGTGTCAAAAGCAGCTTCGCCTTTGCGCCCGATTTCACCTTCCGCGTCACACACACCAGCCGGTAGCCATCAGTTGCCACCATTCGCGCCTCGCCCTTACCTACCTCCCAGTTGATGGCGGTCATCACCGGTCTTGACTCATCCTTACTGGCAGCAAAACTTGAGGTCTCAAACATCTCAAATAAGGTGGCAAGCGGAAAATCAAAACCAACCTCCTCGGGCATCTTCGGCAACTCTGGAAACTCCTCTGGCGCCAGTTGCACCAGCGAAGCCTTGAGCCTACCGCTCTCAACCTTAAGCATCTTCTCATCACTGCGCAGGCTCACCTCACCTCCCTGGCTTGTCCGCGCCAGTTCCAAAAGCCGCCTGCCTTCAACAAGCGTCCTCCCCTCCTCGCTCTTGCCCTCAAGCTTGACCTCCTTACGCACCACCGTGTCGCCATCAGCGCCGGTCAAAGCCAGCCGCTCCTTAAAAATCTCCAAAAGGACATTCTGAAAAACCGGATAGGTTGTCCGACTTGGCAGGACACCGACAACCGTTTCCAGCGCCTCAGCAAAAATCTCCCGGTCTAATACACAAAGCATGCCGCCTCCTTTTCTATATTCTTCATTAGTTAAAGTTCTACTCACAAAACCCTTGCTGTCAAGTTTGCCATTATTCTGGGTTCTGAGCTTTGGACAATTGGCTGAAAAAGTTAAGATACATATGCGCCATTGAGGTCCAGCGGGCGGTATGAAAATCAAGCCGATTTATGCCAACATCCGGGATACCTGACAGCGGAAAGGCAACTAAGGATGGTTTTTACTATTACCTGAAAAGGCAACAACTGAGGTTTCAGCATTAATAGTAGGGCATTGCCAAGAGGAGGGGCTATTCTCCACCCTGCCTGCACTGTTTGAGCAGACTGGAAAGGTGCCATCGCCAAAAGGGAAGGACAGAGCCTCAATGTTTCTTTTCCAACCCTGCCCGAACCAGAACTCCAACCGGATTAAGAAAATGGCGGGTAAATGGGTGATGGAAACTCAAAGGAAAGGGCAAGACAAAATCAGGGTTCTAATCCGGAATTGCCTCTCAGGTGATGACCGGAGTGGCTTGGGCTGTTATTCCCGTAATTACCCCACAGGCGATATGGAGGGTAAACCCTGGGGTCAGGAAGGGGGTAAAACCGGTGGTGATGCTCGGATTCACCCTGAAGGTACCAGCAGGGGTAACCCTGAGGATTAACCCGTTAGTGAGTCCGAGGGTAAACCCGATAATCACCTTGGGAGTAACCAGGGGGGTAAA
>CAZNRV010000103.1:0-2966 GCA_964575495.1 uncultured bacterium | reverse complement strand
GCCTTGAAACCGGCGGTCAAGTCGCGAATTGGACAGCCGGTAACCTTGCGGGCATACAGGCAGGCAAAATAGGAAAGGAGCAGCCTTTTCATCGGCCAGTTGACAATTGAGATGCCATCCGAATAGCGGGAGCCAATTACCAGGTCGTAGTCTTTGAGCAGAGCGACCATCTCAGGAATCTTTTCCGGCGGATGGGAGAAGTCGGCATCCATCTCAAAGCAGTAGTCATAGTTGTGGTCAAGAGCATATCTGAAGCCTTTGATATAGGCTGTGCCCAGTCCGAGTTTCCTTTCGCGGCGAATCAGTTTGACCCGGGTATTTTCCTTCTCGATGCACGCAACAATGTCACCGGTTCCATCAGGCGAATTGTCATCAATCACCAGAATATCCAGTTCTGGTGATTGCGCCAGCACAATCGGAATAATGCGTTCGATATTCCCCGCCTCGTTATAGGTGGGCATTATCACAAGTCCATGCGCCATAAATTTCATAATAGAGACAACTTGGCAGTTGTCAATTATTGCCGATTATTATGTAAGTGTTTGGAAAATTGATACTTGCTGAATTCCACGCTGGCTTTTCTTGACATTGGCATTTGTTTGGTTATGATTACAATTAAATGTCTGTAAGAGTGGTATTGTTGTCATTGGTAGTTGTGCGCCTGGCATCGGCGTTGCCGGTGGCGGTTTATATTCCGCAGCATCTGTTTCGTGATGATGAGTTTGAGACGGTTGTGAAGGTGATTGAACGGGCAAAAATTCCTGTTGCCACGGTAGCCCATGATACGAGTGTGGCCCAGGGCATTGACGGTCTTTTAGTAAAACCCCAGTTTCTTTTGAAGGAAGTAACACCTGAGGATTTTGCCGCGCTGGTTCTCGTTGACGGTTCTGGGGTATCGGTTTACTGGCAGGATAGTGTCCTCCACCGTCTCTGCCGTGAGTTTGCTGCTGCTGGTCGATTAGTGGCGGCAATTGAACTGGCACCGATAGTGCTTGCTTATGCGGGTGTGTTAAGAGATAAAACTGCTACTGTTTTCCCGAATTATTTTTCTATCAGAACACTCAAGGAAAATGGGTGCCGGCATCGATTTGGCAGTGTGGTTAGAGATGGCAATATCATCACTGCGGCAAAGGCAGAGCATGCGCTTGCTTTTGCCCGAGCAATCGTCCGGGTGTTGAAGCCGAGGTAGTTTGCGATGCGGGCGTTGTTGCAGCGCGTTTGTCGTGCAAGAGTGCTTGTTGCGGGGGAGACGATTGGCGAGATTGGAAAAGGACTTTTGATTTTCCTTGGCATTGGCAAACACGATAGCGAGGTAACGTGCCGGCAACTGGCATCGAAGGTATGCCGGTTGCGTATCTACGATGATGACCAGGGAAAGATGAACCGCTCGCTGTTGGATATTTGTGGTGCAGCACTGGTTGTTTCCCAGTTTACTCTTTATGCTGATACTGACCAGGGTCTGCGCCCCTCATTTACTAATGCCTGCGAACCTGGTCGTGCCGAAGGTCTTTATGAACGTTTTATCACCGAACTGCGTTATCTGGGTGTGCCGGTGCAGAGTGGGAGGTTCGGTGCCCGCATGGAAGTGGAGCTGGTTAACAGCGGTCCGGTAACAATAATGCTGGAGGCTTGATGATTAGAAGTATGACCGGCGTTGGTAGAGCAGAGGTGGTGTTGAAACCTACAAACAGTCGCCTGGCCGTGGATATCCGTTCGGTGAATCACAAATATTTTGAACTGATTCCCAAACTGCCACCCCAGCTTGCCGGTTACGAGCGGGAGATTTATGAGATGGTGCGGCGGATGGTGCGACGTGGTTATATCCAGATGCAGATAACGATGGATGAAAGCGAAGTGGTGCAACTGGTAAATATTGATCGTCAGGTTGTGCGCGACTATCTGCGACTCAGCCAAGAACTTAAGAAAAAGCACGGTCTTACCGGTGAGCTTGATTTGAATACGCTTTTGACTCTTCCCGGCGTGATTACGACCCGTAAGGCAAACTCCAACCATAGTCGTCTCTGGCGCGCGAGTCGGGCTGTTATTACACAGGCTCTGAAGCAACTGGTGAAGATGAAGCAGGCAGAAGGTGTGGCGCTGGTTAGAGATTTACGTCGGCGCATCAGCAAGATCCGCCGTGCCCTGCGCCAAATTGAGCAGCGGGTGCCGAAACGACTGGCAGAACGTCGCGAAAACCTGCTTGAGCAACTTGCCAGTCTCAACATTCAGGCAAATCCCAAGCGTGTCTTAGAGGAGGTTGCCTTTATTAGCGAACGGGTGGATATTCATGAGGAGTGCGTCCGCTTAAAGAGTCACTGCAGCATGTTTTTACGGGCGCTGCGCAGCTCGGCAACATCGGGCAAGAAACTGGACTTCATCGCTCAGGAAATGCTACGTGAAACCGACACACTGGCTGCCAAGGCAAGAGACGTGGTGATATCACGGCGGGCAATAGAAATTAAGGGTGAAATTGAGAAACTGAAGGAGCAGGTTCGAAATGTTGAGTAGAAGGCATTACCCTTTCCTCGTTGTGCTTTCAGCGCCAGCGGGTGCGGGGAAGACAACTATCTGCCGTGCGGTTGTGCGGCATGACCCCAGCATATTTTATTCGGTTTCTGCTACCACCAGAGAACCAAGACAGGGCGAGCGTAATGGTAAAAGCTATCATTTTCTTTCGGAAGAGATGTTTTTATCTTTATTAAAAAAGAAGCAACTGCTGGAATATGCAAAGGTTTATGGGAGTTATTACGGGACGCCCAAAGCGCCGGTGTTTAAGGCTTTCAGTGAAGGAAAGGATGTTATCGCGGACTTGGATATCCAGGGAATGCGTTTTTGTAAAAAGGCGTTACCTGACTCGGTGAGCATTTTCATCATGCCCCCGAGCATAAAGGAACTTGCCCGCCGGCTTCAACGACGGGGAACCGAGAGAGAAGAGAAAATGAGGTGCCGGCGAGCAGCGCTTAAAG
>CAZNRV010000102.1:0-6748 GCA_964575495.1 uncultured bacterium | reverse complement strand
TGCCGCATCGGCACAGGCACGCATTACCGAAAGGATTGTCCCCTCTTTGGCATCGGACCCGAAATATTCATAGCACCTGTCAGTGCCCCGGGCAAGAGCCTGAATTAGAGTTTTTAGATTCAACTTATCATTCTCCTGCTCCTGAACAAAACCATTGAACCCCAAGAAAAAGGCGCTCAACGCACCGCCAGAGTAACCGCCACCGCGGCGGGCAATCCGGGTAACAATCTGATTTAATGCCGCATTTAGGGACAGATTGGGGTCAATTCCTTCGGTAACACCAAGCAGCGGTGAAAGGAGGTTTGAGCCGGTATCGCCATCCCGGACCGGAAAGACATTGATGGCATTAACTGCCCGGCGCAAGGTTTTCAGTTCATTCTGTGCCTCATTGAAAAACCGCAAGAGAACCGGGGTGGAAATCGCATCATAACCCAGTCCCACCACACCCATACCAACCAAAGCAGAACCGGCATGAACCCCGACCACCGGACTTGCCCGGCCGATTTGAATCGGTCGGGCAAGGATAAAATCTGATTGCGAACTGAGCACATCTTTCAGCAGCAGCGCCTCAGCAGGGGGGTCAGAACCGGTATAATTAATCTTAATAATGACCGGCTCAAGAAAGCCGACCCGCTGCCGGATGGTGTTGAGAACGACCCGGCTGAAACTGCCCTTTCTGATTATGCTTGCCATTCTTGGCCCGTCTCCTTCAAGGATAAAGGTGGGCAGTAGTCTCAAGGTCTTAAGCAAGGGCTGAACAATTGCCGCAACTGGTAAGGGTATCCGCACCCTGCCGGAACGGCGCAGCCGGCGCAGGTCCAAGAGGCTGCCCCAGACAAATGTCCGGTGCCTTTTGTCCTCAATGAATTCAAGCACAGCCTTGAAATCCTTGCCGGTCTGGGCAAACTCGGCTGCAGCCTCGGCCAGAATTTCCAGAGAAAGGTATGCCTGCTCGCCAATCACCGCAATCCGGTTGGGATATTTGCGCATCAGTTCCTGGGCTGCCTGAATTGTGTTGTCATAAAGAGCCGAGAGTTGACCGCTGACCACCAGGCAGATAATATCACAGTCATCACTATTAAGCATCTGTTCAAGAATTGAGCGCATTTCATAGACACTGCCCGCCTGGGTCCCGGGCTGGGGCTGGCTGCGGTTGTGTTCAAGAAGGTTGTAAAAGTTTTTATAATCGCCCCGATTCAGAACCTCCTCGATTTCCCTGGGCAGGTTAGTAATATGAACCGGCAGGACCTCAATGCCCAGCTGTTTTCTTATCTCCGGTTCAATGTTGGCGGTCTGGTCAACAGCAATTCTGACCCGGCGGTTCATCGTAAAATCAGCAATTTCTGCCGGAACAATTTCGTCTGGTTATTGCCAATCAAAAAATAGACACCGGGTTTTGTCAACGCCGGCACAATTCTGCCGCTCGGGTCGTATAACCTCGTCCGGTTATCCTGCCCAATCCCCAGTTGCTCTTTTCCTGCTGCCTCCTTCACCCCGGTAACGACACTGTCTCCTTCAATACAGTAAACATAGCCCGGAGCACCAGAAAACTGATTGCCGGCGATAGCATCATCAAGCATATCACCGTTAACATTACTGATACTGCGCACCGAATTGACCCAGCCACCAGTGCTGTAATTCCAGACTACCCCTCCGTTGACTCCATTCAGACAGTAGATGTTGCCATCACCGCAGCCGGCAACAACATCTTTCTTACCATCACCGGTGATATCGCCAATCGGATACACAGTCCAGCAATCGTTGTTGGCAGGTGTAAACCAGATTTGGCTGCCGGTTTTCCCATTTAGGAGTAGAACCCCGTTATTCCAGGAACCAACGACCACCTCAGGAATTGTATCGCCATTGATGTCATCAAGAAGCTCTATCCTCATGCCGTAGGCGCCGATGTCACTCCTCCAGAGCAGTTGCCCTGTTCCGCCTTCAAGACAATAGATATAGTTGCCCCAGGTCGAGGCAAGGCAATCATCCTTGCCGCTCTGATTTATATCCGGGAGTGAACGCACACAATAGACATCACCTGCTGCCTCATAAGACCAAACCACCTGAGGTTGATTACCCCGGGAGCTGCCGCTGATACAGTAAATGTGTTTATCCCGGCTGTTACCCCAGGCACCGGCGAGGACATCATCATATCCATCGCCATTCACATCCTTAATTGCACAAACCGAACCCAAGGCATCCTGGGCATAGAAACGCCAGATGATACTGCCATCTGCACCGGAAAAGCAGAAAACGGTCTGGCAATTGGTGCCGGTTGCGGCTAAAACCTCAGGAATTGAGTCTCCATTAACATCCGGCAGTGAACTCACACAGTAAACCCAGCCTGAGGCGATGGAATCCCAATAGGTATCGTAAGACCACAGGACATCACCGTCGCAACCGCTGATGGCAAACACCGTCCTGCCGCCCCAGGCTGTGCCCAGGAGCGCATCTTCATAGCCATCACCATTTAAATCAGGAATGAATGAGACACACTGGTCACCCCAGCCGCCGCTGTTACTTATTCCACCCGAAGGCCAGATTGCCCAGATGGTATCGCCAGTTGCACCGGGAAGGCAGAAAAAATGAGCCGGACCACTCGCCCCGGCATCATAGGATTCCACCAGCACATCATTGACACTATCGCCATCAACATCAAAAAATGGTGAAATGCATTCGATATCATCAATTCCTAAAAAATTCCAGAGCAAATTGCCAGAACCGAAAAAAGGGATGCCCTGCTCACTCCTTTTCTCCAGCACAATAACACCTCGGTCTGGTATCCAGCCAATAAGAATAAAGAGCAACAAAATAGTCATAAATCCTCCTGGTTAAATTTTACCCTAAAACTTAACTCAAATAGAAATCCAAATCAACAGTAATAATTCCCTTTTCCTGTGCGCTCAGGTAAATCTTACCGCTAACAACCGATATCAGAACTCCAGACCCAAACTCAATCGATGTGACATCCCGAGTCTACCAAGGTTAAGATAGCCATAATCCAGTGCCAACACAAGGGCTGAAACCGGTTTTACACGAACACCTGCTCCAAATGAAATGCCCGTTGACCAGCCGATATCTGTGGCATACTGGACATCGGCGTTAAAGGTATAGCCGGCACGCAGATAAAATCCTTCAATCCGATACTCAAGACCAACATTCACCTTTTCGTTGACATCATTGAAATGATTCAAATCGATTGCTCCGGTAAGTTTATTGTTGTCGTCGCTAAACACATCGTAGCCGATGCCGAACCTGAATAATACCGGTAGAGGAAATGTTTCAGTAAGATAAGTTGCCGGGATCGGTTCTCTTGTCCAAGGCCACTCCCAGTCCGGTTCGTAAGTAAAGTTAAGTTGATTCCCGGAATAGTGCAGGTCAGGTCCGAAATTCGCTATTGCCATTCCTAAGCGCAGGTTTCGCCAGCCGGTGTTATAATGAACTCCAAAATCAAATGCGATGCCAGTAGTTACCACATTCCAGATTTTTTCCGAAAGCGCCTTTGCAGTGAGCCCAAATGCCAGTTTGTCAGTAAACATCCGGGCATATGAGACACCAAATGCAAGGTCGGTTCCTGTGAATGTGCTGCCCGTGCCTTGATATTGGTCGATGGTTGTTTCTTCAAATTTTCCAAGTGATAGCGCGGTTACCGCAACCCCGATATTACCTGCTTTTGTTGGCACAACACCGCAAAGAAACTCGTGATTGATATCGCTAATCCAGTCGATATGGTTAACTATCACCGACCGATTATTCAGCAACGCCAGACCTGCAGGGTTCCAGTAGGCAGCAGATGCATCATCAGCAATCGCCACAAACGCCCCGCCCATTCCTGTGCTTCTGCCCACGCCAATTTTTAAAAATGGCAATCCCGCCATTCCCACCTTGGTAAAGGCAGCAAAACCGAAACTGGTAAAAAGCGAAATGAAGCCACAGATAAACATAACTTTGCTTGTGATTGTTAACTTAGAAATGCACCCTTTCATTTCTACCTCCTAACTAATAAATCAGGACAAATTTACCGGTTTGAGACCTGCCGTCGTCCGCTTCGATATAGAAGATATAAGCACCTGGAGCCGGTTTCTGATGTGCCTCGTTCAAAAGATCCCAGTCCTCATCGCCGCCAAATTGACCTGGTACACCGCCAACATCAGGTCTGGTTTCATCATGTCTGATAATTTTCACCAGGTCGCCGGCAAGATTATAAATATAGATTTTACAGTGAGCAGGAAGATTCACAAACTTTAACTTACGGAAATCCTTGTGCCGTTCCCATTCATTGCGGATTAAATAAGGATTAGGGACAACCTTCACCTTAAGCGGTTCATCCGCAGTTATGATTGTTGCGGGTGTGAAGTCAACACGGAATCGGGCAAAATAAGGAGCTGGCGATAATGCCTTTGTGTAAATATACCAAGTATCACCCGCACCGGGCAATTCCAGTACCGGGTTACCCGAACGCGGACGAAACATCACCTGGGCGCCACTTAGTGAGAGATAGAGCGTTTGTCCAAGTGCCAACGTATCAGCAGCGCTGTTAACCGTCTGGAAACACCAGCCATCTGCTGAATCCGGGTCGCGCCGGAATCGCATAAACCGATAAGGAACTTCAAGGTCGTTATCCAGATCGTAAACCCGGGCAGTGCGACTTGTTCCTTTTGTTTCCCACACAATCCGATAATGAGAACCGCGATAAGCCCAGTGCGCACGGTTGTTGGTACCGTCGTCAAGAAATGCTATTGAATCTGGAGGATATGAACCAATAACCCGAACACGGTCAAAGAACTGATAAGGGATGGAGTCCATATGTAATTTAACCGTTACCTGAGCAACCGGCATCCAAGAAAAGGTTGTATCGAAACTGCTATCCTTTTTCTGGACAATATTGGTAATTATGGAATCAAACACGGTCACCACCAGCCTCACTGTATCAGACTTGGAATCAAGCTTAACCAGAAATTCTGTCAAGGGCACGATGGTATCACCTAAATTATCGCTCACAAGATAGCGATAGCGCGGTTGGCGTAAAAGAGCATCGTAAACCGGCGGTAAAAACTGAATCCAGTAGGTATCGGGTTTGACCGCATAATGGGTGATAGCAAGGGGCTGAATGCTTACCCTTAAACGGGAATTGCCGGCAGTTTGAATCCAGTCACAGCCGGGCGGAACATAGCCGGCAGGTGATGTTCTTGGCACTGCTCGAATACCTATAATCCCAGATTCAAGTGAAAGGGTATCAGGAGGCACAGGTGGTGTCTCGTTTGGGTCACCACCAAGATAGTTAATATCGAAAGCGGTAACCGCATAGTAATAAGGAAATCCGAGTCTGAGGTTGCTGGAATCAATAAAGCAATAGACGAGCCCAATATCCCTGGCATTAGTGCGAAGCGACTCAACTACTGTTGTATCTTGAAATTTGATGCCATCTTTTTTATCAAACTGCGCCAGGAGTTGCCAGTCCCCAGGTTGGCCTGAACGGCTGCGGTAAACCTTGTATCCCTGAAAATCCTGTTCAATATAATAAGGGTTCTGCAATGTGGGAGCAAGGGGGAAAAAACGGTCTTTGGCAGTTTCCGATATGTCATCCCATACTAATGTAACCCTGCCATCGCCAGGAATAGCGGTCACATTCGGTCCTGGTGGAGGTTCGGGCATTATCCAGTTGTTGTCATAAGCCTGTTGAGCTGCACGGGAGGCTACTGCAAGGTAATACGGCCAGGTTGAAGGGTCACCGCTTCGGTCTGACTTGGCAGCAATCACCGCAACCGTTACGGTAGTAAGTTCATTTGGAGCAAGAGTTACTGGTCCGGTTGCTTGCAAAAACCGTTTGTCATCGGGTGCGGCATCATTGGAGTCGTAAGGAACATAGGGATAAGTCGGGTCGTTCCAGTCATAACCTGCCAGTCCCAGATACTGTTCAAAATCGTTTTTCGGGTCACCGGCAAGGATGAAAATCTGGAATGAACTCATCCCGACCTGTCTGCCTTCTGCCGGCTCGTCAATCAGTCCGTTGCCATTGTTGTCAATGCCGTCAAAGCCGTCAATTGAACCATCCGGGTTTTTAACATAGGGGCTCTGGAGGAAGTCAAATCCGACAAAACCGCTGGGTGCGGCATCGTCACTGTAAACATAGCCCAGATTATCGGCATAGGCAGAGTCAGTGCCGGCAGCATTTTTGATGAACTTATGGAGACACAAACCACACCAGTCATCAGTGGCGTTACCGACATCGGCGTCGCAGGCGATTCCCAGATAAAGGTCTTTCAGGGTGTCAGTGCTGCGGTTTCTGACATCCAGTTTGAAGAAAACGATGTCCCTGTTCCAAGGCAGGTTCCAGGAGTAGATAGTCTGATAAACCTCAATACCAATCGGTCGCGGGGTTCTGCCCGCGGTGTGGTTCGCCGGGTCAGCATCGTTAAAAACGGTCCAGGCATCACCTGTTGAAACCGCACTGCGCGGGATGTAATGGAAATAACTGGGAATCGTCTCGTTGCCTTTTGGAATCCGCAAAGGGGTAAGAATTGAATCCTGTAACGAGGCGGGAAAATCCCCGGGATTGGGCGGAAAATCTGGTGTGATGTAGAGCCGCTCAAATGAGCGGGAACTGTACCCGGAGCCGGCATTGTCAAAGCAGCCCGGGGTCATTTCGGATTTGCCCGAGTTCGGGTTGTAACCATTGGAAACAAAGGTATCAGGACCGGCAGCAGACCTCTTAATGCACCCGATCCAGATACCGGCGCCATAGATA
>CAZNRV010000101.1:0-14333 GCA_964575495.1 uncultured bacterium | reverse complement strand
GTTATAGACCTTGCCTGATTCTGGCTCCTCAAATGTGAAGTAAAGGGAAAACTGCAGGTCTTTAGTAAAAATCTCCTGGATCTGTCTGGTCAGGGCGATTGTTTCAGCGTTTGTTCCTTTTGGAGTTGTGATATCGGCAACGACGAGCGCAAGGCGTTTGCGCGTGCCGGAAAGGGTAAGTTTCAGCCAGAGTTCATCTGTAGAAATAGTCGGCTTTTCAACCGAGTCCTGAACCTGGGAAAATAGCAATAGGACAAGTGTGAATGGATATAATAAATACATCTTTTTATTATAAGAAAAATTGTCCGAAGGTCAAAGATAATCAGACAGGAGATGCAATCTGCAACAGTGAACTCTAATATTAAAAATACGAAAATTAAGAAAATGTGCCAATATCTCGATCAGGTATTATGGTAGGGGTGGTTGAGGGGACATTCCTCCTACCATCTTGCATCAACTTATTGTCGCCTATTAATTTGTCGAACTTGAGAGATTTTTTCCGGTTGAGCAACACCTGAAGAGAAATGTTATCTTCGGAAATCTTTTCCACTGATGGGCAACGCTATTTTGTACTGTCAGAGGCAGAGACCATCAGTCATCCATCTGTTTTAAGATGGGATTACCCCCTATATCGCCCTACCATTTTCTGCTGGTTTAACACAGGAGTGATAGCAGATTGGAAGTATCAGAAGTCAGATAGAGGAGGCGGAAGACCAGCGACAGAAGACACAGCAGAGGCACACAGACAGGTATATTAAGCCACTGATTCCGACTTTTTCTCTTGTCATTCTGAGCGGGGCTAAGGAATACCTTGCCTTCATATCAACCCTGCCGAGAAGTCCTGATGTGTGCAATGCAAAAGGCATAGTGCAAAATGTAAAATTATAATTGGTCATTGGACAATTGGAGTTATTTTCCTTTGGTATCCGTCATTTCGAGCGCAGGCGAGAAATCGCTTATAAACAGAGATGACAACTTAGGTTTCAGACGCCTATCGGCATAAGACAACATCGCCTGCTTTAGTTATTGTTATACAATCTGTTGTAAAAGAAGATTCTGCTTGACAGAATGCTGGGTGTATAATTAAATGAAGACTTAAAGAAGGCAAGGTTGAAGGGAAATTTCAAGATGGTTGTGTTTTGGTTGATTATTTTGACAGGTTTAGGCTTCTCGTATACGGTCAAGAATAGCGATTCTGAGGGCAGGGGATAGCAATTTTACTTTTTTCAAGGTTTTTATCTAACGATAGACAATATGGGCGAGATAAAGAGGAAAATTGTTAGGGTAAGGTAATTGGAAACTTAGTATTGTAAAGGGATTGGAAAATACAAAAGGGTGGCATAAATTTATGCCGCCCTTTTGGTTTCTTTATTTCTTATTTCTGTTCGTGAGTGGGTTCAGGGGCTTCAATTTTGAAGTCCTCCTCTTTCATCAGGATTTCTATTTTTGCCTTTTCCCGCAGACGAGTGATTAACTGGTCATAGAGTTCCTTTTCTTTTTCCCTCCTGAGTCTGTTTTCAATCTTGGCTTTGACTTCGCTGAATGGACGGGTGTAAGCCGGTTTCTTTTCTTCCATTTTGATAAAGGTGTAGGTAGTATCGTTAAGTTTGATAACCGGTGAGAATGTTCCTTTACTCAGGCTGTAGGCAGCATTGACAACCTTCGGGTCGCGGGCTTTGTCATCACGGGTTAAATAGATTTCACCGCCTGACCATTTGCTGCCTGAAACCGAGAAGCGGCGGATGAGCTCGGTAAATTCAATATTCTGGGTACTGTCTTTGCGGGTAATTTTGACGATAAGATAACCGTTTGCGGTCTGAAATGGAGCGCTGACACCGCCAAGTTCCAGTTTGAACAGGGATTTGAGGAATGTCGCCGGTAGGGGAGAGGTAAATTTCACATAGGTGCCGAGACGGGATGAATCAATAGTCGCAAGGAGAGATTCAGAAATTAGGTTTTGGAGTTGTTCTGCAGATTGAACTGTTACGGGTTCGGGCTGATAGAGCCGGTCTTCAGAGGAGAGGTCTGCGAATGCAAAGGCGTGAATCTCGGAAGAAACAAAAGGTCCGGCAAGTTTGCAGGGCTGGGTGAGATCAGGGATATCCTTGCCGGCGATGTTCTGAACCGGCGTATTGGGAATGCGGATGTTGAGACCGGCAAGCGCACCAAGGGAGACGATTGAGTCGGCGTTGGTAGTTGCCTTTAAGGTCTGGGCAAGTTCCTGTACTTTGTTTAAGTCTGGGACAAACAGCGCGATGCCGTGAATCAGCTGCGGAATTTTGCCGGCAAGCGCCCACGACCGCAGAAGTTCTGCCTTCGCCTTAGTTTTTGCTACCATTTCCCGGCAGCGGACCCGGGTTGGCTCCTTAAAGTCGTTGATGGTCTTTTGGTATTCGGTGTAAAGGGTAGCCGAGTCAAGTTCGACCTTTCTGGTTGTCTCCTTTTTGCGATAGCTATCAACCAGAAGAGCGGCGTGTCGGCTGAGAAGTTGGTCAACAACCCGGTTGTTGAGCCAGATTTTTTCTTTTTCGCACTCCTTCAAGAGGAGCTTCTCAATTACCAGCTGGTCAAGTATGCGTCGTTTGCCTTCGGGTGTTTCAAACTGTCCGCGGAAAAATGGCGGGATGGAGTTTAGGCGTTCCTCGAGTTGCCGGCTGGTGATGGGCACACCATTGACAACTGCGAGGGTTTCTTTGTTCTGGTCAATTGCCAGGGTGTCCTGAATAACGCTTGCCATCTTTTTCAGTCGAGCAATTTCTTTTTCATAAATCTGATTGCTTCGTTCCTGGCGGAGTTCCACAGCAAGCTGGTTCTTGACCTGTTCAAAGGGTTTAATCTCTTTTGGTTTTTTTTCAGTAACCCGGATGATGTAAAAGGTATCGTTGATGGCAATGGGTGAGCTGATTTCACCAGGTTTTAGTTTGAATGCCATTTCCTCAATGGTCTTGGGTTGAACACCGCGCGCAAAAAGTCCCATGTCACCACTGCGTTCCTTGTCGGGCGCGATAGAATAGATTTTGACAATCGTATCCCATTGGGTTTTATCCGCAATTAGAATCGTGCGCAGGGAGTCAGCCAAAGTTTTTGAGGCGATAACCAGTTGAAAGCCGTGGACCCTTTCCGGGGTAGTGTATTTGGCGATGTTTTTCTTGTAATTTATCCGTAGTTCCTTTTCTGATGGTTCAGCGTTAGCAGTTACATAGGAATCGTACCATGTCTGAAACATCTGCCGGTTGCGAATGTCATTAATGGTTTTGGCAATCTCGAGGCCGTTTGCCAAACCGGCAGCTGTTGCTGCCTGATATAGCAATCGATTATCAATCATTGTATCCAAGAGTGCGAGTTTCTTTTCGTAAGGCTCATAGGCAGCGGGGTTGCGGCTGATGCGGTCATCAAGTTCAATGCGGGTGATGGGATAGCCGTTGACATAGGCGACCCGCTCTTGATAATTTTTCTTAAAGCAGCGCTCAATGGCATCCAAAGCATTTTGGGCGTAAGGTGACTTAATGTAACGGGTGGCAACCTGTTCGTAGTTCTTGGCCGCATCCATGAATTTTTCCTGAAGTTCCTGGGAGAGCGCGAGACGGTAGAGAATCGCCGGGGTCTCAAGATGTTTCGGATAGTCGTTGAGCAGTTGCTGGAAGACCGATTCGGCTCGATAATACTCCTTTGCTTTGTCCAGATAGTAGTCACCGAATTCCAGTTGAAGGGCAAACCGCTGCGCCGGGTTTAAATTTTGATTTTTAAGAGCCTGAAGCAAGTCGAACGCCCGGCTGTAGTTCTGCTCCGCATAGAAAAAATAGACGCTATCAAGCGCTGGTAGAACCGGGGTTGCACCCAGTGTTAGCGTCGTGATAAATAGGATGGTCGTAAAACTCCTTTTCATTTATGCCTCCTTGTAAGATTTTAACCTAATTATAGCCATAACCTGTTTCGGTCAATGGAGAACCTGCAGGGCAATCATCATCACCGTGCCGGAAAACATCGGGATGACGACATTGTCATTAATCTCAAATGGCAGGGTCTCCACGACCGATGACGAGACAGCACCAATAATACCAATAAGCAGCGGCATGTCAATACCGGGGAGAATTGAGACCAGATAGGCAACACCAAGACAGGCACAAAGTCCGGCAAGTGTGCCTTCAAGGGTTTTGCGGAATATCTTAATTCTACCCAGCGAAAGTCCGACGATTGCTGCGACCGTGTCACCGATGGCAAGAAATGAGACCGCGGCAATGAATACCCCTTTGTTGGAACCGAAGAGGAGCATGCAGACTAAAGAGGCAAGCATTAGATAACTGCCACCGGTGAGTGAGGTAAACTCCTTCCGGCGCAGGAGCGAACCGAAGAGAATGATGAAAATGTCCTTGAACGGGTTGAGTTTGAGCCTGAGCAGGTCAACAATGAGAAAGATGCTGGTGGCGAGAGCCATCATAGCGAGCGACAGGGAGCGGGAGGGGATGCAATAATAGACAATCGGGATTAAGAGGGCGGTGAGATGAACCAGTTTTCTGCCTAATTCCGGACCTAAAACTCAACACCTCCAGAAATTTGCTGGGGACTGCCCAGTTCTCTTGCATCCGGGGCAATACCGGTTGCATAGCCGTAATCTAGGTGAAATCGTTTGAACCTGAAACCGAGACCGAAACTGAAATTGTTACGATAGGAGCCAAGCCGGGCATAGAGCATCTCCCGGAACGAATACTCACAGCCAAGGTTGGTGAGCAGGCTTTTTTCTTCTAATGCTGCTTCAGCCTCAATTGAAATCCGCAGCTGGTTCTTGGAGAAGCGGAAAAGTTTACTCATGCCTAAGGCAGGGCGTGGAGTGATAAATTCCTTGGTGCCGGTGTCCCAGAAAAGGGGAGAGGTGCTGAGGTTACGAATACGAAGACCGACATCAAAGTCGCGTAGAGGCGTAAGGTTGAACCCGAGGTCAATCCCCATCCCAAAACAGGAGGCGGTGCCACCGAGATTTTGATAAATGATTTTGGCGTTTGCACCAAGGACAAGGGCAGGGGAAAGGATGCGAGCAATATTGATGTAGCCCACAAGTTGATTGACATTTATGGTGCGATAGACATAGGGGCGGTTAGTATCACTGGGAGGTTGGGTTGAGTCTGGCAGTTTGGTAAGTTTGATGCCGGGAATCCCGTTATGCAAAAGGGCGAAGCCAAAAGCCTGATTTTTATCAGGGACGGCAACGCCGAGGAAGTTGTGCTTCACCAGTCCGGAAAAGTCTTCTGAGTGCATCAGAAGTGCGGCTGGACGTCGGAGTCGCGCAGAGAGAGAAGGGTTGTAATAGATGGCGCTTGGGTCTGTGCTGGCTGCCACGACCGCACTACCCATACCAATCGCCCTTGCCGAGGTGCCTAGTTCTTCGAAGTCGCCGGCGTATTTGGTTGCCAGGGTGGTTGAAAACAGGGCAAAGAAAATGATAAATTTTTTTCGCTTAAGATTCATTGGTTCCTCCTGAAATTATCCGGGAATGCGGGTTACCCGGGTCAAAAGTTCCTTTTTCAGGGTGTATCTTGGGCGGGAATAGGTAGGCCGGATGGTAACCCTGATTGAGTATTCGCCCTCAGGCACAAGGTTAAAATTGTTGTCCCTACCATCCCAGACAATCAAGACTTCACCTGGTCCCTGCTGATATGAAGGGGTGAGGTTGCGAATCGTTTCACCCTGTTCGTTAGCAATGTCAATTAAAATTTCTGCCCGCTGGGTCAAATAGAGGGCGATGGTTGTGCCGGGCTTCTTGGAGTCAAAATGCTGGGGGAAGGAGCCGATAAGAAAACCATCAAGCGCAATGAGATAATACTGTCCGCCATCCGTCTCGGAAACAAAAAGTTGCCCGAATTTTCTGCCGATTGCGATACCTCTTGGGGCATTGAAGACCGGCTGGTCGCCATTGGCAGATGCCCCTCTTCCAAAGGAGATGATGTATTTCAGATTCGGGTCAAATATGTGGATGGTGCAGTTAAGCCTATCCGTCACATAAAGGTTGCCATAGCGGTCAAATGCGCAATAGTTGAAACCAGCAGTGTCAAGCCCGATGCGCCGACAGTCAATTGAGCGCAAAATCGCTCCGGAAAGGTTTAACTGGTTGATACGGGTTCCTGAGCGGTCAACAACAATCAGAAGGTCAAGGCCGAGGTCGTTAACGGGTGCAGTGTTGTCGAAGACCGCAATACCGGTGGGTTTTTCCAGACCGGGTTGATAAATAGCAATTTTAGTGGCGGTCTGGTTATAAACCACTATCTGGTCATTATCGGTGTCGGTGACATAAACCCTGCCTTTGGAATCCAGCGCTACCCCGTAGGGATGATTTAGATTGGAATCTACTACTGTTACCCATCTTAATTCACTGCTGGTGTAGTGCAGCCGGACAAGGCGGTTGTTGTCGGTGTCGGCAACATAGACTTCACCATTCTCGTTGCAGGCGATGCCATGTGGCCTATTGAATTGACCTATGCCTGTGCCTTTTGAACCAAATATGCCTGGTTTGGTTAATTTGACATTATAAACAATCTGACCCGTGCCGGAGTTGACCGCAAAAAGGGTTAAAAGGGCATCATCGCGCCAGGTAGTGGTATCCTCTTCCTCCTTCATCTTGGCGCAGCAGAGACCTTCGGGTTCATCAACCCTGAACCCTTGGCCTAAATACATATTCAGATAGAAACTACTAATGCGGGTAAAGCCGAGGGTGTGAGAAAATGGGGGCGGAATCAGGGTTGTGGGCGCATCAAGAGTCAATAGTAACGCTAAAATAACAGCCACTGAAGTTATAATATTTGTGATATAGCAAAAGTCAAGGAATTAAAGGTTGATAATTGTCTCTTTTACATCCAGTTAGTTATGATACAAATATAGGCAGCGTTCGGTGATTGAGTAACCAGGTAGCTAAAGTCTGATAAAGTAGATGCCCTGAGCAAGACCTTCAGGTTGCCAGAGGAGTTGGTTGATTCCAGCAGGCTGGTGCTGGTCAAGTAAAGTTGCTACAGTTCTGCCGGTGATGTCAAACGCAGTAATGCGGACAGGAGAAATAAAAACCAAGAGAATGGAAAGCAAGAACTGGCCCATTTTGCCCCCTTATTTTATCAAGACCAGTTTCCCGGTCCCTGTTTCACCGCCTGATTTCAGGATAAAATAAAGCCAAACTGCTTTATCTCTTTGCCTCTCCCTTTTCCTTCCCTTCCTTTCTTTCAACCCAGAATTCAATTATATCTACGCAAGAATCCTGTAATGTCAAGGGAAAAATGGGTTTTGGACAGTTTGTTTTTTACCTATAGGTAGACAGCAAAGTTCAAAGGAAATCGCAGTTAAGTTTCAGAGATAAGTAACTTAGCCTAATTTTTCATTTTTCCCAGACCACAGCCCCGGGGTAACCCCCTCCGTGATTTTGACAGGCAGTTTTTGATTTAAATACCTGACTCAAATGGCATTATTCTATTGAAAATAAAATAGGCAGATTATGCAGGTTGACACGGACTATAGGTGTGAATATACTTTTAGGATATGGAAGGGCTTATTGTTCTTCTTAAGGAGCTGTCCTCAAGGTCACAGCAGGTTGCCAAGCGCCTAACCCTTTATCAGCGGCTTTTATCTGACCCGGTGCAGAACGCCTATGAGCGTGAGCGCCTGCTTAATGAGATTGAAAATCTGCTCACCGGCCTGGCAAATGGCGAAGTCAAGGAGCGCCTGCAGGAGTGGCTGAAAGGAGAACGGGAAAAGGTGCAGGAGGCAAAGGAGGAGTTCAGATTTGATTTCGGCAGGAAACTGCTTGCCGGTCTTGAGGGCACTTGTCTTGAGGTGAAGGGGCAGTTGCCATTTCTGCGGGTTGGGCTTTTTTCGGTCCATGCCGATTTTACCACTGGCAGGGCGACAATCTTCTGGGGTTCGGAGATTGAGCGCTTGAAGAGCGGCGTAAAACTTGAGCCTTTGGCTCTCGCCAAACTTTTGCGCAGTTATCAGGAAAGCCTGACAAAAAGGGGAACAAAGGAACCAGCGGAGTTTTTAAACCGGCTTTATCAGGCATATCAGCGGCTCCTCTATGCCCGTTCAATCCCTGAGGGCGAGCGGGTTTTTTTGATTGACCTTTTGGGCGAACTGGTATTGCTATTGCAGCCCGATGGCTTCAAGATAAATCCGACAAAGGATAGGTTTGTTGAGTATCCGCGCATTCGTTTCAGTTATGACCTCTATCTTTTAAAGCGCTCAGGTGTGCGCACAGTTGCGGGCAAACAGGTCAGGCTTTCGGTTGCCAATTTTGATATGACTCAAGAGAAGGCAAAGGCGCTCTGGGTTCCGGACAACGCTGAGGGCGAAGGGACTTATTACTCCTATATCGCCTTTGTGCCCGCAAGAGAGGAGTGAGATGAGGAGATGTTATGGATAAGGAACTGGCAAGGGCGATAATCAATAAATTAGGCTCAACCGGCACCCCGCCGGAGTTCGGGATTGAGGCTTTTACCGTCGGTCTGGAAAGGTATCTGCGAGTTGTGGAGGAGGAATATCTTGACGGGATTTTGAAGTTCAACCTTTCCAGTTTCAAACTCATCACCGGCAACTATGGTGGTGGCAAAACCCATTTTCTCTACTCGGTGCGCAACCTGGCGTTCAAACACAACTACTGCGTTGCCTATGTGCCGCTCAACCCGACCGAATGCCCGTTTGACAAATTGGAACTGGTTTACAAGTCAGTGGCGCTCAATCTCACCGCTCCGCAAAAGACCGACCAGATTGCACCGCTCAGTGACAAGGGAATTGACTCGGTTGTCCGGCGCTGGGTTGCTGACTGGCGCAAAAAGGAGGAGCGGGTTGAGCGGCTTGACGGCTATCTCCTGGATTTGCCCATGACTGACAGCACCAGTTTCTTCAATGCGGTGCGGGGCGCATTCCACTCGCTGATTGCCGAAGACCTGGAAGGCTTTCAGGAGGCGGTGCAATGGCTCAAGGGCGAGGATGTGAATAAGGAGACAAGGGCGCGATTCCGGATATCAGAGCGGATTGACAAGGCAACCGCATTCCGCATGCTGCGCTCCCTGATTCAGTGGGTCCATTCAATCGGTTTTCGCGGGGTAGTGCTTTTGTTTGACGAAGCAGAAAGGGGAATGTCAATCTCATCCTCAAGGGACAAGCGCCGGGCTCTGGACAACCTGCGGCAACTGGTTGATGAATGCGGCAACTCCCGGCTCCCGGGCGCGATGTTTTTCTATGCGGTGCCGGATGAGAATCTCCTCCTTGAGGGCTCAGGTCCGGTTTATGAGGCGCTGAAGCAGAGGCTGCGCAGCGTCTTCTCTGAAACCAATCCTGTGGGGGTAAAGATTAACCTTGAGGATTTGGGGATGGAACCGGTTGAGTTCTTGATAAAACTGGGCACGCGCTTGGAGGAACTGTTTGCGAATGCCTATGAAGTGAAACTCACGGGTGTGGACAGGATTTTCAGGATTTTGGCTGAAACCGCGGTCAAGAGTTTTGTCCTTGATGTCAGTTACCGGCGCCTTTTCGTGGTGGCAGCGGTTGAAATGTTGCACCGGCTGCGCGCCAACCCGAACCTTACCTTCAACGAACGGGATGCAGAAAAGGTTTTGCGTGTAACAACCCAGCGCTTAGAGAAAAAAGAAAGGGAGACGGTTGAAAGTGAAGAGTTCTAAACTTGTCTCCCATCCGGTTTTCGGCGAAGGCGAAATAATTGACAGCCGCTGGCAGGGCACCGAGATATTGGTCCGTTTTCAAACCGGCTTGCGCCTCTGGCTGCCCAAGACGCGGGTAAGACTCCTGTTTGAGATTGATGAGAAATTTCTTGATGCCGCTGTTGCCGGTGCGGTTGAAATTGACCGGGTCAGCGCCTGTCGGATGATTGAGGCATTCCGGTTGGGTATCGTGCCCCATCAGGATGTGGAACTTTTCACCTTTGGCAGGGACCAGGAGTTGCGGATTTTAGGTGCAGCACTCGATGGGCTTGCCCGGAGCGGGGGTAATGTCTATATGATTGAGGGCGAGTACGGTACCGGTAAGACCCATCTTCTGGAACTCCTCCACCACCGGGCTTTAAAAAAGGCGATGGTGACAAGCCTTGTTCAGTTTGACCCTCAGGAGGTAACGCCCCATCGACCGAAAAGGGTTTACCGGGAACTGGTGCGTAACATCAGATTTATTCACGAAGGCAGGGAGTGCGGATTTCGGGAGCTATTGCGCATGGCGTTTGACCTTGACCTGAAAGACCATGTCTTCTTCGGTCCCCTTTTAAGGAAAATGAGGAAACTTGACCCTCTGGCAACTGAAACCGAGGTTTTCTGGCAGTGGGTTGAAGGTGAAAGCACCAAGGAGTATGCCACTGAAATGCGCGCACCTTATCGGGTTCGCGGTGCGCAGGGCATTCCTGCACTTTATGACTTCTCCACTGCCGCTGACTTTTATGGCAACATCATCTCCGCAATCTCCTATATTTGCCGGCAATTAGGGTTTAAGGGGCTGGTGCTTTTGATTGATGAGGCGGAAACGGTTACCAGACTCTGGGATATTATCTATCTATCCAAAAGCATCAACTTTATGGAAGGGCTGGTTAGAATTGCCCAGAACGACCCGCAACTGCGCCAGGTGAGCGACCGGCTGATTCACAATCAGGTTAGACCTGTCCCTTATATCTACCGGGAACCCGCATTATTAGTTATCTTTGCAACTACACCAACGCCAGGCGAGTATGGCTATCTGCGCCTTGCCAACTCGGTCCGGCATCGGATAGAACTGGCGCCGTTAAGTGAGCAGGCACTTGCCAATGCCTTTGCCACGATGATAAATGTTTATGAGCGGGCATATCCCAATTTCCATCTGCCGGTAGCTGAGCAGAAGCGACTGCTTGCCCGAACCGCCCGGCAAAACAGCGCTGGCATCCGTACCTTTATCAAAGGTTGTGTTGAGGCGCTTGACATCGCGCGGATGCGCCAGCAGGGTGTACTGCCCCAAATCGCCGCGGTCGCATAGAAAAAGTGCCATCTTCGGTTGAACAACAGCGAGAGATACGGACAGCCCTCGCACACACTTGGCAGGCATTCTTTGCCCGTTTCGGCTCCTTAACCGAGGTCCAGGTCAAAGCGATTCCGGAAATCCTTCAGGGCAACAATTTAGTGCTCATCTCACCGGCAGCATCAGGCAAGACCGAGGCGGTTGTTGCACCGGTTGTGGAAAGGCTTTTAAGCCAAAAAAGCCGCAACTTTTCTGTTCTTTATATCTCGCCCACCCGCGCACTTGTCAATGACCTCTATCGCCGCCTGGTTGAACCCCTGGAGTATCTGGGCTTAAAACTTGAGCGCAAGACCGGCGACCATCCTACAATCAGAGAAAAGAAACTGCCCTTTATGCTTCTAACCACACCTGAATCCTTCGACTCCTTGCTCTGCCGGCATCCGCGCATATTCTCCACGCTCAGGGTAGTAATTTTAGATGAGATTCACCTTTTGGATAACACCCCGCGTGGAGACCAGTTGCGGGTTTTATTGGAAAGGTTGCGGCTCATCAATAGCAATGTAAATTACTACGCCCTCTCGGCAACCATTGATGACGAACGCATTGGCGAGCGCTACTTTTCTAATGCCAAGAGCGTAAAGGTGGCAAAGGAACGTGAGATTGAGGCAGAATTTATCAAGGCGGGTCCGGACTGGCACGGAAGGGTTATTGAACTTTTGAAGGCGCAGGGATGTCGCAAGGTTTTGGTCTTCTATAATGCCCGCTCACTTGCCGAAGCCGGCGTCAAGCTGTTTGACCGGGCGCCTTTTACCGGCAAAGTCTGGGTTCATCATGCCAGCCTGACAAGACCGGTGCGCGAGGAGGTTGAGGCAAAGATGAACAAGGAGCGCATCGGGCTTTTGTGTTGCACCTCAACCCTTGAACTGGGGATTGACATCGGTGATGTTGATGCGGTTGTTTTATTCCGCCCGCCCTTCAATGTCTCATCCCTCTTACAGCGCATCGGCAGAGGAAACCGACGTTCAGGCAACGGGCTTTATATGATTGGTGTCTATCTTGATTCCTGGGAAAGGCTTCTCTTTGAAACCTTTATTGACTGTGCGCGCAAAGGCGAACTTTATGAGAAGCGCTATACCCCCTGCCTTGCCATCCTTCCCCAGCAAATCATCTCCTACTCCTTTCAGCGCCGGCGCATCGGCACGACCCTTGATGCGATAAGACGAATCTTTCAGCCGGTTTATGGCTCAAGCCCGGTTGTGGACAAGGTCTTTGCTCATCTGCTTCAAGAGGGGATTCTGCAAGAAGAGGCAAAAGGTGTCTTCTTTCTGACCGATATGACCGAGCGCAAGGTTGAACTGGGCAAGATTCACTCCAACATTCAGGAGAAGAGCTTTGGTCAGTATCAGGTGATTGACATCACATCAGGTCAGGAGATTGGCACGGTCTATTTTGTTTTGGAGCGGTTTGTCCTTGCCGGCAGGTCCTGGGAGACGGTCGAGCGCAAGGAAAAGGACAAAAAGATACTGGTCAAGCCGATGCAGGCGGTCTCTACCAGCACCAAGGTCTTTGAAGGCACAGGCACCGGCGGCTACTTTTACCGCATGGCTGAGGTCCTGAAAAGCCGGATTTTTCCCGGCTTGAAAAAGGGTGAGTTTCCTTTCTATATTGAGGGCAACCGGGCATACATTGTCCACCTCTTAGGCGCAAATTATGGCGGTCTTTTGGCTGCGGCTTTACAGGTTGAGGGCAGAGATGCCGAGGATTTGGCAGGCAAAATCCTGATTACCGCTGGTGAGGGGGGGAGTAATACCCCACTCGGAAATATGCAGCGGTTTCCTCTGCCCGCAAGGAATGCAATCAAGGCGGTGGTGCGCACCCATCTTGAGATGTTTGAAGACAGCCTGGGCTCAGGCGCCTTCTTTGACCTCTTACCTGAAGATTTAAAGGTTGAAGACCACTTCCTGACACTTGATATTGACGGACTCTGGGAATACCTTGACTCAACCCAACTGGTGCGGATGGAATCTCCAGCCTTAAGGGCACAGATTGGCGAGCATCTGCCGGAAATGGTCCAAAATGAATAGGCTTTTGGTTATCGCCTATTACACACCGCCGCTCGGACTTTCCGGGGTGATGCGGGTGACAAAGTTGTGCAAGTTTCTGCCCGATTTCGGCTGGGAACCGATAATCCTGACCGTCAAGCCGGTTGCCTATTATGCCTATGACCAGGAACTGGTTAGGGACCTGAACCGGGCAAAGGTCTTCAGAACCGAAAGCCTGGACCCGAACCGGATATATTACAGGTTACAAGTTGGCGGTTGCCGGTTGCGAAACCCGAGAACAGAGGACGGTGAACAGCGAGCCGGGACGAGAGAGGAAACGGCGAAAATCGGGAACCGGGCGCGGCTGCTCAATTTTCTCTTTTTGCCCGATGCCAAGATTGGCTGGTATCCATTTGCAATCAGCGCCGGTAGAAAGATTATTGCGGAGTTTAAACCGCAGGTGGTTTTTGCCACAGCTCCGCCATGGAGTTCGCTCCTGATTGGTTTGAAACTGTCGCAAAAGAACAATCTCCCTTTTATTGCTGACTTTCGCGACCCCTGGCCAACAGGGTTTCAGACCCCTCCTTTTTATCAGCGCCCGTTCCTCAACAACCTGCTAAAAAGGATATTTGCCCGTGCCAGTCTGGTCCTGGCGGTAAACAAAGGAACCGCCGAAAGAATTGCGCCCAAGGGTGAACAGAAGATAGAAATTCTTGAGAACGGGTTTGACCCGGATGAGTATAGGGAGGTAAAGGTTAAGGTAGAGGAAACGGCAAAACTTGAGGCAGAAAAAGGGGCGGGTTTCACGATTGTCTATGTCGGCAACCTGTTTGAGAATCAGAGAGAGATTGAAGGTTTTATCACGGCACTGAGCTCAATTCCTGATGTCAGGTTTTATCTTGCCGGCAGCGCGGATTGCAAAAGTCAGCAACTGCTTGAGGCTCAGCCGCAGGTGAAACTTTTGGGTAAGGTGCCCCATCAGCAGGCGATTGCGTTAATGAAGGGTGCGGATGCCCTGCTTTATATCGGCAAGCCCAACCAGCCGGTCGGGCTGAAACTTTATGAGTACTTAGGTGCCTATAAGCCAATTATTATCTGGGGAAAAGGGGCAGATGAGGCGAGTGAACTGATTAAGGAGTTTGAGTCAGGAATGGTGTGTGAAAATGGCGAGGAACTCAAGTGTTTTATCAGGGAGGTCCGAGAAAATCCGAGCCGTTTCACCAGGGTTGACCGTAACCGGCTCAACCGCAGATTTCAGGCCGAGTGGCTGGCACGGCGTCTGAGCAGTCTGTTGTGAAGCCGCCAGTTAAGGACCCGAATCAGAGC
>CAZNRV010000100.1:0-1661 GCA_964575495.1 uncultured bacterium | reverse complement strand
GCCTGGGTTTGAACGCCAAATCCGCACTGCTGACCCGGGGGCTGGCTGAGATTGCCCGGCTCGGCCTCGCCTGTAACGCCAACCCATTAACCTTTGCCGGGCTTGCCGGTATGGGCGATTTGATTGTCACCTCATTTTCCCCTTATTCCCGCAATCATCAATTGGGAATGGCAATCGGCAAAGGCGCAGAACCGGCTGTTGCCCTCACAAGCCTGCGTGGTGTTGCCGAAGGGTATTTTACCGCCCGCACCGGTTATGAACTGAGCCGGCAGTTGCGAGTGGAGATGCCGATAACTGAAGAAGTGTGTCGGATTCTTTATCAGGGAGAAGAACCCTATAACAGCATTGAGCGGCTTTTGAAAAGACCGCCCAAAAAGGAGTTTTATCAATGAACAAACAAAGTTTCTACTCGCTCGCAGCGGTCTGCAAGATGTTAAAAATTGAGCCCCATACCCTGCGCTACTGGGAAAGGCAGTTTGAGTTTCACTTCAAGCGCAACTCCGCAGGCAGAAGAATCATCTCCAGGGAACAACTGGAAAAACTGAAACTGATTCAGCACCTGCTACACCGGGAAAAGATGACTATCAAGGGAGCAAAACGCAAACTTGCCGCAATGATTACCAGAACCGAACAACTGCCTGACCCAAAAAACACCCGTCAGATTCTCTTATGGCTGAAAAGGGAACTAATCAGTTTACGCACCGCACTCGAAACCGGAAAAGACGTCTGATTCTCTAAGAAAGCCCGCTGATTCTGCCATCATCAGCAATATCAATCTTGAAAGCATTCGGTCTCTTTGCCAGACCGGGCAACAGTTCCATTTCCCCGGCAACCGGTGCCAGATAACCCGCACCCGCCCGGATGTGAATTGCCGAGATGGTAATCTTGAAACCGCTGCATGCACCCAGGCATTCCGGGTCGTCACTCAAGGAAAGCGGAGTCTTGGCAATGCAGATTGGCAGTTTGTCATAACCGAGCGCATAGATGCGCTTTAATTCCCTTTCTGCCCTGGGTGTATATACCACCTGCGCCGCACCATATATTTTCATTGCCACCGCCTCTATTTTCTCCTCCACCCGCCAGTTGTAATCATAGACCGGCCTGTTTCTACCCGGCTTTTTCTCTGCCTGTTCCAATACCGCCTGTGCCAACTCCTCGCACCCCTTGCCACCCGCGCTATGAGGCGAACAGACAACCGCCTTTGTGCCCAATTCCTCGCACGACTTGACAACTAACTTCAATTCATCCTGAGAGTCGCCTTCAAACTGGTTCAAAGCCACCACCGGTTCCAGACCAAGAACCCGGCAGTTCTCAATATGCCGGCGCAGATTCTCCAGCCCGAGCCAGAGATGGCGTAAAAGACCTTTGCGGGTTTCAGGTGCGCCACCTTGATGTTTCAGTGCGCGCAGGGTCGCAATCAGCACGCAGGAGTCAATCTCAAATCCGCCTAAAGGTGCCACGAGGTCAACAAACTTTTCTGCCCCAAGGTCCGAACCAAAACCCGCTTCAATCACCGTCCATTCAGACAGTCTGAGCGCGGCATTCGTGGCGACGATGCTCGCGGTACCGTGCGCGATGTTGGCAAAAGGTCCGGTATGAATCAATGCCGGGGTGTTCTCGGTGGTCTGAACCAGATTGGGTTTAATCGCATCCTTCAATAG
>CAZNRV010000099.1:0-6758 GCA_964575495.1 uncultured bacterium | reverse complement strand
ACCTTTTCCCAAGGATGAGACGTCAACTGCTTCAGTCCAACGGTAATCCTCCCAGTATTCGGGTCCGCGGAAAGGACCTTCACCTTGAGCCGCTCGCCAATCTGGACCACTTCGCTGGGATGGACAACCTTGATCCAGGCCAGGTCAGAGATGTGCAGCAGGGCATCAATTCCGCCGATGTTAATAAATGCCCCGAACTCGGTTATCGTCTTGACCGTTCCTTCAATTATGTCGCCGACCTGTAGCCGGCTTAGAATCTCCCGGCGCAGAGCATCCTGCCGTTCCTCAAGCAGTGCCCGGCGGGAGACAACGATATTCTTCTTATGCCAGTTGACCGTGAGGATCTTCACCTCTAACTCCTTACCAACCAGCTCGTCAAGGTTCGGAACAGGTCTTAAATCCACCTGTGAACCAGGGAGAAACGCATCCAACCCCAATACATCAACCGCCAGACCACCCTTTACCCTTCTGAGGACTGTCGCCTTCACCGACTCCGAACTTTCCGATTTTTCCTTGATTGTCTCCCAGGCAAGTTGGAAATCGGCCTTCTTTTTAGAAATCACTGGAAAGCCATCCTTATCCTCAAGCGCCTCGATACAAACCTGCACCTTGGCGCCCTCAACCGCCTCATCAGGATTACGAAACTCATCCAGAGGCAAGATCCCCTCTGCCTTCAATCCGATATCCACCAGAACCGCATTGCTCAATCTCTTGACAATTGTACCGAAGACAATCTCCCCCTCCTTAAAACTCGGAAAGGAGATGTCATATACAGAATCTGGTCCTATCCCCGTATTAGGGGTGACTGTGCTCTCCTTATCTTCGCTCATCGTTTAACGACCTCCTTAAAACTCGGTTGCGCCTCGTGACGAGTTGTTGGCACAACCGGCATTCTTAAAATTTGGGCAATTTCTTTCACCACCTCTGCCGGGGTTGAGGCACCAGCTGCAATCCCGATGCGCTTGAACCGCAACCACAATTCTAGTTGCAGCTCTGCTGGTTCGGCGATATGTGCAACCGGTTTGCCACCGCTACGAACAATCTGTGTCAGCCGGCTGGTATTGGCGCTATTCTTGCCGCCAACGACAATCACCGCATCCACCTTTTTCGCTAGACAGGCGGTTGCCTCTTGCCGTGCTGTAACCTCAGCACAGATGGTGTCGAAAACCCGGAGTTCATTATAACCAAAATCAAGTAGCTTGGCAACTACCGCCTTGAACCCTGCCTTGTCCATTGTCGTCTGGGCAACGACACCGATTTTCTTGTGCATACGGCTATTTGTCTGATGCAGACTTCCTTGGGGTGACATCACCCGCGCCCCCCTGCCGGCAGCGGCAAGAATTGCCTTGACCTCGGGATGGTTTTTTTCACCCACTACGACAACTTGATAGCCATCTGCTGCCAAACGCTGGACAACATGCTGCACTCGGCGAACATAGGGACAGGTGGCGTCAATCACCCCTATTCCCAGCCGCTTGCACTCCGCTAATACCTTTTGCGGACAGCCATGTGCCCGAATCACCAACACCCCATTTTTTGCCTCGGAAAGTCGACGAACAGGTTTTATCCCTTCGGCACCAAGTTGCTTCAGCACTTGGGGATTGTGAACCAACTCGCCATATGTGCAGACCCGCTCATACCGCTTCAGCCCTCTTTTTGCCAGCCCAATCGCCCTTTTTACACCGAAGCAGAAACCGGTCGGTTGAGCAATGTAGATTTTGGGCATATAAAATCAACCTGCCAGCGCGCACACTCGCTCTTCAATCAGCGCGGTCAACTGCTCATAGCCTTGCCGCTCACGCTTGAATCCCTGAGGCATAACCGGCGCACCAAACCTCACCTTTATCCGCCCACAACCCGCAGGCTTCTTGCGCATTCCGAGCCGAACAAAGTCACGGTCCACCAGATAGGAAATAAATGAACTATCCATCCCGGCAATGTGTGTCGGCACAACTGGCACCTGATTGATGATTGCCAGCATACCCACCCCCCGTCTAAAACCTCCCATCCCACCAGTTTTGCTCCTGGTTCCCTCAGGAAAAAGCACCAGCGTCTGTCGGTGTTTCAAAACCCGTGAACACAGTCTGATTGCCCTGATATCAATCCCTTCTCTACCTACAGGCAGGGCATTCCACGCTCTAATCAGCCAGGCGAACGGTCGGTAACGAAATAGTTCTTCTTTGGCAAGGAAATAAATCTCCCTTGCTGCTGCCCATCCCAAAATCAAAGGGTCAAAATTGGAAGTGTGATTTGCCGCAATTATCAATCCCCCTTGGCAGCCTCTCAAATTTTCTCTTCCCTCAACCCGCAGATTGACAAATGCCTTTGCTAAGGGATAGGTCAAGAGCCATGCCAGACGCCAGCGGAGTCTCACCGGACGATTCTCTTTGCCAGGGCACAAACAACCCCGACTTGCTCCTCAATTGTTAAGTGAGTTGTATCTATTAGCCACGCATCCTTGACCCGACGCAAAGGGCTCATTCTACGCCGCGAATCTATAAAATCGCGCTCTGCCAGATTTTGACTGACCATCTTAAGACCAATACCCCCTCCCATTTCCATTTGCCGCCGCCTTGCCCGTTCCTTCAGCTCACAATCAAGATAAACCTTGAGGGCGGCAAAGGGAAAAACCACACTGCCAATATCCCTGCCCTCGCAGACGATATTTTTACCCTTTGCCAGCCGACGCTGCTCCTTTACCATTGCCGCTCGCACACAACCAATTGCCGAAACCTCAGAAACCCGCTCGCTCACTTCGGGCTTTCTTATCTTTTCAGTAACATCCCTACCCTCAAGATAAACCCGCATCCCTTTTTTAAACCAGCGCAACCTTACCTTGGTTCTTTTCAACAGTTCCTGCAACTTCCGCCGATTGTAAATGTCAATCCCGCTTTCAATCACCTTCAGTGTTACCGCCCGATACATCGCGCCAGTATCAAGATGCCGTAGTCCCAGCCTCTGCGCCACCAGTCGGGCAGTGGTTGACTTTCCCGAACCCGCTGGACCATCAATGGCAATTATCAAACCCTGCCTCACTCAACCGACTCCCGCAGCGCATACTGCTGTGCCAGTTGCAGTTGCATATGCCGCAGGCGCGAGGCAATCGTCTGGGCCACCAGCCTCATCATCACATAACCCAGCCTCGGGTCCTCTTCAAAAAGCCTCTCCAGGTCCCTGACAGCGAACTCAAGAAAACTGCAGTCGCTTATCGCCCGACTACCAGCAGTGTAATGCGGATTGCCCACGAGCCCTGACCACGCAAACATCTGCCCTGGTCCAAGCGTCATCAACTGATAGGTCTGATGCGCCACCCCAAAATCCAGTGTCAGGACAACCGCCAACCTGCCCGCAACCAGGATATAAAACTTGTCGGCAGGCTCCCCCTGAATATCGACCGACCCACCTGCCTTGACCGATTTAAGTTGCGCAATCTTCGCAATCCGCTCCAACTCGCTCTCCTCAACTCGGTCAAACCCGCTGATACCCTTAAGAAAAGCCTTTACATCCATCCTGCCTCCTAAAAACGTTCATGAAACGAAAGGTCAATAACCCGATTCAGCCGGCTCGCTTCATTATTTCCCAAAATATCCCTGAGCGCAAACCCGAGTCGCACCCGGTTAACAAATGTCCAACTAACGCCAAAATTGAGCCAGCCACCCCGCCATTTGCCTTGAGCCGGCAGGTCATTCAAACCCGGGTCGTACTCGGCAATAATCTCCAGATTTCCCGGCAAAACTTGATTCACGGCAAAAAACCCGTTAAAACCCTGCCACCAGTTCAGACCCAGCTCACAATAGGTCTTAGTTGGCTCAATCGTCTTCCCAATTGCCAGATAAACCCCCTTCTCAAAAACAGCAAACCGCTCCCCATCACAAGCATCATAACCCTGACTCTCAAAACCCAAAACCAAATCCGGCACATAACCCATCTCTTTCAGCACCGCCACCCTTGCTAACAGCTCCGGTCTTTGCCTTGACAACATTGGCACTGAAGCGCCAATCAGTCGGTTCGCACTGTAAGACATCCCCAATGTCAGCCGGTCAAAAAGCCCAACCCCGAAACGAGCCAGAACACCGCCTTCGCCCCACAGCCGCAACTGCGCATAATACTCGCCATGACCGAGTGAAATCGGCACCGGCTGGTCAATATGATAAAGGATTGCCTGGACCGGAACGACCGCTAAAAAGATTAAAATCAATAATTTCATCATATTAAGCATAGACCAAACCCCTGCATAAGTCAAGAGCGTGAACAACCCGAATCCGGGGCAAGGCTGTGCCTTTCAGCACCTGCCAAGGCAGAGTAGCCTTGCTTATAGATTGCCACCTGCCTGCGGAACTCGCCACCTGCCAAGGGCAGAGCGGCAGAACGCAATGACGCACCACTTAGACATTCCGAGCGTAGCCGAGGAATTTACACGCTTGAGATTGCCACGCCCCTTCGGGGCTCGCAATGACTGAGAAAAACGGTCGCCTGTAATGACACCGGGGTTCCGTCAATCCGAGTTCTTATTCCTTTTCCGTCATTGCGAGCGTAAGCGCTCTGCCCTTTCCCTTCCGTCATTCCGAGCCTTCCCTCTCCTTTTGTCATTGCGAGGAGCGATAGCGACGAAGCAATCTCAAGCGTCAGATTGCCACGGGCTTGTGGCTTTCGCCACCTGCCCAGGGCAGAGCGCCCTCGCAATGACTTGAAAGATTACATACCCGATTAAAAATCCTAAATCCCAAACAATTTCTAAATTCTCGGAGATATGAAGAGATGGGGTGATTGAGAGATGAAGTCTTCATCCCTTCCTCCCTTCATCCCTTCCTTTACCTCTACCTCTACCTCAACCTTATCTTCTGGCAAACAGGATAAGGGAAAGGGTGGGTGAAAGGGTGAGAGAAACTCAATAGAAAATGACCTCAGAAAGGACAGGACAAAGCAAGGTTCAAGTGGAATTCAGGGGACTTGATAAAAGGCTCGGAAAGGCGCCCGGAAAAAGGCTCTAACAAAGGCACTGATAAAGGGTTGATAAAATGCCTTAACCGAGGACAGGACAAAGGGCGGTTATCATAATGGTTCAAATGGCTCATATTAGGGTGGGTTATAGGGTGGCAAAAACAACTATCAAAAGGGCATAGGATACCACCTGGGGGGTAACCCCTGGACAGTGGAGGTAGGCAGATTTTGGCACTTTTTTGTCCTTTTGCGTATATAAATATGAAGAGAAAAAGGAGTTTAAAATGGAAATAAGAGCAAAAACAAAGAGTCTGAAGCGGTATTTTGAGGCTGTCCTGACCGAACTTGCTGAAAAACCGGAAGATAACCCGTTTGCCTTAATCGAGCAGTCAGAATGTGAAAACCGCTGCTGGCAGGCGGTCCTACCGGTGATTAACCTTCTCGGCTTGAGCCTGGTCCGGCAGAACCAGTGCCGCTGGTTCATTAGGGAACTTGCCCGGCTTCTGCGCACCAATTCACCCTTTCTTAGCCAGCACATCCGCTTCTGCCTTAAGAAATGGCAGAACCTGGGTCTGGAGATGGAACTGATGCAACTTTTGGTGTGCGAACTCTATCAGGCGGCAAAGGGTAAAGAATAAAATGGCAAAACCGGACCCAAAGGCAGGGGCTGAATCAAGGCTCTGCCGGATTATTGAACGGACAACCCAGCGGTATGCCTTAAAACTTGCCCGGGGTGATGCAAGTGTGCGGGCAGACCACGACCTAACTGCCCAGGTGCGGGCATATCAGATGGCGATGCAGGAGCAGGAGAAAAGGATGGCAGAGGCAAGAAAGGTCCTTGGTCGTGCCGGTGTGCCTCTGAATGAATTTCTCCTTTACCGCAACTTTGTCCGCCATATTGACCGGCTCTGCCGCACCCGAACTGGCAGAACCCTTGACCTTCTTATTCAGACGGCAATATTGCGCTGGCAGGCATACGGCTTAGACCGCAAAATCCTCTTAACCCTCTGCCAAGAGGTGTTTGGGATGGAATTTGAGAAATAACTATCAACTCATCCGCAGGTAAAAACGCCGGTCGCTTTTTGCCCGATTCTTTCAGGAGCGAAACCTTTGCTTTCCCTTTTAATATCCGATTTGCCCTTCAGTATCGCAATTTTTATACATCTTTAATTAAAAGTCAAGGAAATCTTAATTATCGGTTGTCGCATAAAAGAAGTTTTTGCGATGAAGATTTACCTGCCTATCAGTGGGATGGTAGCAAAGTGCTGTGTTACATGCTGTTGGTTGCTTTTAGTCATCGGTAATTTTTCAGTAATTTTTTCCCTTTCTCTGTAATTTCCCATATTCCTCTTGGAGAATCCGAGCGTAATAAATCATCCTGAACCATTACATACTTCTCCCACTGAGCAGTGTTTTGCCACCGTGTCATAACTCCTGAGGGTAATTTTTCATAGTCAACTGGCTTGAGAATATCTTTCATTTTCATCTCCACCTTTTTTAGAATTTCGTCTACTTCTCCTTTTCCACCGAGCTCAGTAAGAGCTTCTAATATAGGAAGGCGAAATGCTTGACGAGGGGTTTTCTCTCCTTTAGTCCTTCTAGGATGCTTACTAATTTCAGGCATAGGAGGTTTGCGAAGTTCTGCTGATGGCGCCTCGGAGATAAACAATTGATCTTTATACTCTGACAAAAATTTTTTGACGATTTCGCTGTCTGGTTTATACCCGCAAAGCTTCTCAGTGGTTTCAGATATCAAATTAATCATTAACTCATTAGATTCAAATACTATTTTGTTCCAAGCTTCGGGCAGCGCATTT
>CAZNRV010000098.1:0-1540 GCA_964575495.1 uncultured bacterium | reverse complement strand
CTTGTTACGGGCGCTCGCGGGCTCTTAGGTTCGGAGCTGAGCCAGTATTTAATAAGGGAAGGGAATGAGTTGATTGGCTGGGACCTGCCGGAAAATGATATTACTGATATTAACAATTGCATTAATGAAATCCACAGAGTTAAACCAGACATCATCTTTCATCTTGCCGCTTGGACTGATGTTGACGGTTGTGAGGAAAATCCTGGGAAGGCGATAATGGTTAACTTTCAGGGAACTTGGGCGGTGGCATTAGGAGCAGCAGAGATAGGTTGCAAAATGGCTTATATTTCTACTGATTATGTGTTTGATGGTAAAGGGAAAAGAGCCTACCGGGAAAACGATAAGCCCAACCCGATATCGGTTTATGGCAAAAGCAAATTCATGGGTGAGCAGGCGGTTATTAAAAACTGTCCGCGGCGTTTTATCATCAGGACGTCTTGGCTATTTGGCAGATATGGGAAAAACTTTGTTGATACTATCAGGCAGCAGGCACAAAAGAAACCAAGGCTGGAAGTGGTATCTAACCAGACCGGCTCGCCTACCTATGCGAAGGATTTGTGTGGACCGCTTTTAACAATTGCTGCTTCTGAGCATTACGGGATTTACCATCTGACAAATTCAGGTCAATGCTCGTGGTTTGAGTTCGCCAGGGAGATTATCCGTCTGATTAAGGCGGATTGCGAAATAGTGCCGATTACAAGCGTCAGCTCCGGTCGGAAAGCGCCAAGACCGGAATTCTCGGTTCTTGAAAACCACAATTACCGAAAAAGGTTTGGCGGTGTTTTGAGACCTTGGCAGGAGGCGTTAAGGAGTTATTTAGATGAGGAATCGGCAACCAAAACTAACAGTTGACTGCATTGTGCTAATTGGCGGCAAGGTAGTGCTGATTAGGCGTAAGAACGAACCCAAGGGTTGGGCTTTACCTGGTGGATTTGTGAATTACGGCGAGACTGTGGAAGATGCGGTTCGAAGAGAGATACAGGAGGAAACCGGATTAAACCTTGTTGATTTGCGCCAGTTCCGGGTCTATTCTGACCCAAAGCGCGACCCGAGATGGCATATCGTTTCTGTTGTGTTTATTGCGCAAGGCATCGGGAACTTAGTTGCAGGTGACGATGCCAGCGATTTTATGCTTCTTGATTTGGACAAGGTGGAGGAAATAAAATTGGCATTTGACCACAGTCAAATTCTTCTCGATTATCTTACGAGTATAAGAGAGTCGGTTAAGCGGGATAGGCGTTAATCTGCTTGGCCCATTTATTTAAAGCCTTACGCCGGGTGGTGTCATCTTCAGGGAGAACAAGCGGGCGACCACGGGCATCAATTATGACACCGGAAAGTCCACCCTCAACCTTGGCTTCAATTGTCTTCCCGGAACCGGCACCAACATCAAATCCTCTTTCTGGTGTTATTATCGCCCGGGCGGTTTCACCGACCGGCAAAGGCAGAGAGTGGAGGTCGCCGCAGTTGACCCGAGCCTCCATCGTTTCACCGTTGGACTTCACTACCCGGACATAAACGCAGGGTCGGCCCTCTTTTC
>CAZNRV010000097.1:0-1611 GCA_964575495.1 uncultured bacterium | reverse complement strand
AAGAGATTGTGGTGGTTACTAATCTCCAGCCGGCAAAACTGCGAGGCGTTGAATCAAACGGGATGCTCTTGGCTGCGGTTGATGGTTCAAAAGTTGTGCTGATAAGCCCGGAAAAGCCGGTTAGCCCTGGTTCACCTGTTTCTTAAGTATGCCCAGAAGAAGTGCAGCAAACCCTGATGGTCTACTAATATTTGATACCCATTGTCACTTAACTGACCGGCAATTTGCTGAGGATTTAAATGCGGTCCTGAAACGTGCGCATCAGACTGGGGTGAAGGAGATTTTGACCGTGAGCACAAGTGTGCCTGACAGTCAGGAAAATGTTGCCCTATGCCGCAAATATCCCAATACCTATTGCGCAGTTGGTATTCATCCGCATGAAGCAGATTCCTTCCGTAGTTTTGACATCCAGACATTGAAGGATATGTGTATTGAACCTCAGGTTAAAGCGATCGGTGAGACCGGCCTGGATTTCTTTCGTAGCTTTTCCACAAAGGCAAATCAGGAAACCGCTTTCCGCGCTCAGATTGAACTGGCAAAGATGCTCAACCTGCCACTGGTCATTCACATCCGCGATGCCGCACAACCAGCAATGGCAATTCTTGAGGAGCATGGCTATTTCAAAGGTATCTTACATTGCTTTTCCGACGGCAGAAAGCTTGCCGAATGGGCAATCGAAAAGGGCTTTTATATTTCATTTGCAGGCAGCCTGACCTATGGTGAGAAACGGTTGATTGAGGTGGCAAAGATGATATCCCAGGAAAAAATCTTGATTGAAACCGATGCACCTTATCTGATACCGGAACCAGAGCGAGGACCGGGTAAAAGGAATGAACCCGCATTTATCCGTTTGACCTTACATTTTCTTGCTCAGGTATTAAATTTTACGCCCGCTGAAGTGGCAGACCTGACCAGAAATAATGCCCATCGCTGCCTCCAAATCATTTGATAATAAGATCGATTAAATCCTTAGGGCAGTCTTTTTTAATCAACGAATCTATTGCAGATGCACTGGTGGCAGCGCTGGAATTGAAACCTAATGATTCAGTAATTGAAATTGGTCCGGGCAAGGGAATTCTGACCAGACGGCTGGTTAAAGCCTGTGGCAATGTTATGGCAGTTGAAATCGACCATCGGCTGGTGCGTCTGCTCAATACAGAATTTGGGGAAACGGATAATCTTAAAATCGTGCATCAGGATTTTCTGGAATTTGACCTGAGCCAATTTAATGATGCGAAGATAATTGGTAATCTCCCTTATAGCATTTCATCCGCAGTTTTATTTAAATTGCTGGACAATATCACTTTTTGGCAGATGGCGGTTTTGACAACTCAGCGCGAATTTGCCAAAAAGGTTTTAAGACCATCGGGAACAAAGGGCAGCGGGTTTCTAACAGTCATGGCTGAATGCCTGTTTGCGAGAAAGCGCCTTTTTAACATCCCTGCCCGATTTTTCAAGCCCAGCCCCGGAGTAACCTCAACAGCATTTATCCTGACAAGACGTTCGCAACCAGTGGTCGAAATCCCCAATTTACAGGATTTTTATAAAATAATTCGAGCGGCTTTTACCCCACAGCCGCGTAAGAGGTTAATAAATAACATTGCATTGAAC
>CAZNRV010000096.1:0-2367 GCA_964575495.1 uncultured bacterium | reverse complement strand
CATCTAGACCAGAGGTTGGCTCATCAAGAATCGCCAGTTTCGGCTCGGTCATCAATGCCCGGGCCAGCAGCAGTTTACGCGCCATCCCCTTGGAATAGGTACTCACCTTATCATAAATCCTTGGGCCCAGACCGGCAAGTTCTGTTCCCTTCTCAACCAGTTTGTCCCGTGCAACCGTATCCCGGGTATAAAAAGTGGCCATAAAACGGAGATAGTCAATGCCCGAAAGGTTCCGGTAGGCACCGGCCTCCTCGGGCAGGTAACTGATGAGTTTCCGCACTGTGCCTGCCTGTTTAACCACATCCTGTCCGAATACGGTTACGGAACCAGCGGTCGGTTTTAGCAGCGTGGCAACGACACGCAGGGTGGTGGTCTTGCCCGAACCGTTGGGACCGATTAGCCCAAAGATTTCCCCGGGCTTGATGGCAAAAGAGATACTGTCAACCGCCTTCAGCGCCCCGAAGACCCGGGTCAGATTACTGACAACTACCGCATCAGGCACGGTCTAATATATTCCTGGCCGGGCGCAGGTCAAGTGTGGGTTTAACACCTCTGTGCGCGGGATTAATTTACGAGGTTGACAGAAGGGGTTTTTATGGCAAGAATATGATGATGGATAAGGAAAAGGTAAAGGCAGAGATTGAGCGTCTGCGCCGGGAGATTGAGGAGCATAATTACCGGTATTATGTTCTTGCCCAGCCCATCATCTCTGACTATGAGTTTGACCAGTTGATGAAAAGGCTGGAGGAGCTGGAGAAACAGTTTCCAGAGTTCATCACACCCGATTCGCCGACCCAGCGTGTTGGTGGCGAGCCGCTGAAGGAGTTTAAGACCGTCACCCATGAGATTTTAATGCTTTCCCTTGATAACACCTATAATTATGATGAACTGCGGGAGTTTGATGGGCGGGTGAAAAAGGTTGTGCCCAAGCCGGTTTATCTGGTGCAGCAGAAGATTGACGGGGTGGCGGTGGCGCTGAGGTATGAAAATTTCCGGCTGGTTTTGGGCGCTACCAGGGGCGATGGTCTGCGTGGTGATGATATTACCCAGAATTTGAAGACGATTAATACCGTGCCCTTGCGGTTGCGCAAGGAGATTAAGGGGTTTGAGCGGTTTGAGGTGCGGGGCGAGGTCTATCTGCCCAAGCAGGAGTTTGTCCGCCTGAATGAGGAGCGAGAGGAAGAGGGCGAGCCGGTCTTTGCCAATCCCAGGAATGCTGCTGCTGGAACATTGAAGCTTTTGGACCCGCGTGAGGTGAGAAAAAGGAAACTGGACTGTTTTATCCATACGGTGCCGAAGCCGCCCAAAGGGTACAGCCGGGATTCGGAGACGATTGCGATGCTGAAGGAGTTGGGTTTCAAGGTGACGCCGCCGTCGCTACTCTTTGATGGGATTGAAGGGGTGATTGATTTCTGCGAGCAGTGGCAGAAGGAGCGTTCAGGTCTGCCCTATGATGTTGATGGGATGGTGATTAAGCTTGATAGGTATTCTGACCGAGAGGAGCTGGGAACAACTGAAAAGAGCCCGCGCTGGGCGGTTGCCTATAAATATCCGCCTGAGGAGAAGGAAACGAGGGTCAAGAGAATCTTTGTGAATGTGGGCAGGTTAGGAACGGTGACACCGGTGGCTGAACTTGAGCCGGTGTTTTTGTCCGGGACAACCGTTACCCATTCAACCCTGCACAATCTGGATGAGGTTGAGAGGCTGGATGTGCGCGAGGGTGATACAGTGGTGGTGCATAAGGCGGGTGAGATCATTCCGCAGGTGCTGCGGGTGGTAAAGGAGAGGCGCCCGTTAGGAACAAAGAAGTTCAAAATGCCGGAGAGATGCCCGGTCTGCGGGACAAAACTTTTCAAGGAGGCGGATGAGGTTGCCTGGCGGTGCGTGAACGCATCCTGTCCCGCACAACTGGTGGCAAGGCTCTTACATTTTGGCTCAAGGCAGGCACTGGATATTGAGGGATTGGGTTACAAACTGGTTGAGCAGTTAGTTAATAAGGGGCTGGTAAAGAACTTTGCCGACCTTTATGAACTGAAACTTGAGCAGCTAATTGAACTGGAAAGGATGGGTAAAAAGTCAGCAGAAAACCTTTTGCAGGCGCTCGCGGAGTCAAAGAAAAGACACTTTGCCCGGGTTCTCTTCGGCTTAGGAATCAGGCACATCGGTATTCATGCGGCAAGGCTGCTTGCCCAGCATTTTGGCTCAATTGAACGGCTGATGAAGGCAGGGGAGGCGGAGATTGCTCAGGTGCCGGGTATCGGACCGGCGGTGGCAGAGTCTTTGAAAAACTTCTTTTCAGATAAAGAGAATGTGGAACTGATTAAGCGGTTGAAAAAGGCAGGGCTGCAATTTGAGGAAAAAGGTGCG
>CAZNRV010000095.1:0-5203 GCA_964575495.1 uncultured bacterium | reverse complement strand
ATGTAAAGCAAAGACATCACCATAAAGGCATAGGCAGACACCGGCGTAAAATGGGTCTGGATAACCGAATTCAACTGTTCGCCGTGAATCACTGCCAGCGTGCCCACGACAATTTCCTTTGCCATCACTCCCGCGAGCAGGGCAACACCTGCCCACCAGTACCCAAATCCTGCCGGTTTTAGCAGCGGTGCCAAGGCCGTTCCAATTTTGCCGAGTATGCTTGATTGGGAGACAGGGGGAACACCCCAGGGCAGGCGGGCTAAAATCCAGACGACAACAACTGCGGGTGCGATTATCACCCCTGCCCGTCGGACAAACATAAATGTCCGGTGCCAGGTGGGACGGAGAACGGTGCGCCAGGTTGGGGTATGATATGGCGGCAGTTCCATAATTAAAGGAGCAGCCTCAGTGCGAAAAAATAGCCAGCGGAAAATCCGGGCGACAAGAACCGCCATAACGATGCCAGTGAGATAAAGGGAGAAAACCACCAGCCACCTTGCCTTAGAGAAAAAAGCACCCGCAAACAGAATATAAATCGGCAGCCGGGCAGAGCAGGACATCAAGGGATTTATTAAAATTGTCAGCACCCGGTCCTTCCGTGACTCAAGCGTGCGAGTGGCAAGGATTGCCGGGACATTACACCCAAAACCCATCATCATCGAGACAAAAGATTTCCCGTGCAGACCTAAGATATGCATAAACCGGTCCATCACAAACACCGCGCGCGCCATATAACCAGAATCCTCAAGTAGCGCCATCACTAAATAGAGAATCATTATATTCGGGACAAACTGCACCACCGCGCCGATGCCATCAATAAGCCCATCCGCAATTAGCGAATGCACCCAGTCCGGAGCCCGCGCCCGACCGAGCAACTCGCCTGCGAGCATCCCCAACAAGCCAAACAGCCGAACGATTAGATTGGACAAAGGAGCCCCGATTGCGAAAACTAAAAAAAATGTCAGCCCGAACAACAGCACAAAAATCGGCACCCCTAACCAGCGATTCAGCACGATGTTATCGATGGCATCACCTACCATCAACCGGCTCGCGATACCTGCGCGTTGGCGCACACACTCACACAGCACCCCCTTGATAAACCCATAACGGCGTTCAGCAATTGCGCTACTGGCGTCGTGCCGGTGTCGCTGCTCCAGTTCACCACGCACCGCTGCTGCCTCCTTTTCCGCCTCAGTCAGTTCTGAGCCGATACGCTCACCTTCAAGGAGTTTCAGCGCCCACCACCGCCGGTCTTTTTCCTCAACCTTTCCCTTTAATGCCGCCGCTACCCGCTCAATTCCCCGTTCTATTTCACTTCCGTAGTCAATGCGCAGTGGGCGCACCGGCTCTTCCTCCTTGCCCAAGTTATGAATAGCCCGGCGCAACTCTTCAATCCCTGTCCCGCAGGCAGCGACCGTCGGCACCACCTTTACCTTGAGAACTTGGGCAAGTTGCTTCGTGTCTATCTCCAGCCCCTTGCTGTTCGCAATGTCCATCATATTCAGCGCCACAATCACCCGCGTGCCCATCTCCAGAAGCTGGACAACCAGATACAGGTTCCTTTCAAGGTTGGAAGCATCAACCACCGCTACTACCCCGTCCGGCTTCTCCTCGACGAGGAAGTCCCGGGCAATGCGTTCATCCAGTGTCCAAGCATCAAGCGCATAGGTTCCGGGCAGGTCAACAACCGTGACCTCATGCCCCTGATAATTTGACCTGCCGATGTGTTTTTCCACTGTCACGCCCGGCCAGTTTCCCACCGAAACCGAGCCCCCGGTCAAGGCGTTAAAGATGGTGCTTTTGCCTGCGTTGGGGTTGCCGGCAATGGCAATTTTAATCTGACGCTTTACTGCCATCCTCTTCAACCAGCACCAAGATTTTTGCTGCGATTCCCCGACCGATTCGGAATTTCTTGCCCTGAATTTCAATATTCACTGGTCCGTTAGGACCGCCCTCAAAACGGTTTAAAATCACACCCTCGGCAATCCCGAGCTGTGTCAGCCTGCGCCTCATACCCCAGCCCCCGCCCATCTCAACAACCCTCAACCTGCCGCTTGGCGCCTCACCCAGGGTGAACACCTTCAGCGGCTCAACCACGACCAGTGCCGCCTCCTCTTGTCTCAGGGAAATACAGTAACCCAGGAGGTCATAAGCCCTCGGGTCGCCCAAAGGCGCGGCGCGGCTCACCTGCACTCTGACACCAGGGACAAAACCCATTGCCTGAAGCCGGCGTCTGATTGCCAACGGTCCTGCAACCGCTTTTACAACCGCCCATTCCCCCACCTTCAATTCGCTTAATTTGGTCATCAGCCTTTCCTTTTCTCAATAAAAACCATTAGCCTTTTTATCGTCTCCGCCGAGAGGGCATGCTCCAGCCGGCAGGCATCCCTTTGCGCCACCTCGGCACTGACACCGAGAATCCGTCGCAGAAACCTCTCAAGCAGCAGATGCCTTTGATAAACCGCATCCGCGCACAACCTCCCCTTTGCGGTCAGTTCCACACCGCCATAATACTCATGCCGGGTAAGTCCTTTCTGGGCAAGGGCACTAATTGCGGCAACAACCGAAGGACGGCTGACATCAAGAAACTGCGCGATGTCCTTTATTCGGACCGGGCGCTGCTTGTTGCCCAGAATCAGAATTGCCTCAAGATAGTCCTCCCCACTTTCGCCCAGAGCGACCTTGTGCTGATAAATGTTAATATTCTCTAACATTGTTAACTCCGGCTAATTTTAGCGACCCCTGGCTTTATGTCAAGAGATTAATAACCACAAATCCGATTTAAAAAGCGAGCGACACCCGGGGTGGTGGAGGGGACCTGCCCCCGCTTAACTAAGATATTGCCAAACAATAACTTGTAGAAAAAGTGGTTAACAGACGGCCCGCTTCAGGTTCTTGATATTTATGAGGTTTTTGCCAGTTCGGTTTCTGAATCCGATAAAATTCAAAATGGTCTAATAGGTAGAGACAAAAATGAAAAAAGGAGGTGATGTTATGGCAAAGCATCTGACAACCTGGGACCCATTTCGGGAGATGGTTTCGCTTCGGGACGAACTGGACCGGTTTTTTGACTCGGTTTTTGGCAGGCTGCCCCGTGAACGGGCAGAAACATACTGGGCACCACCGCTGGACATCGAGGAGAATGATGAATCCATCGTTGTCCGGGTGGAGCTGCCAGGGATGAGCAGGGACGATATTAAAATCAGCCTTTCCGGCGATACCCTCACCATCGCCGGCGAAAGGAAGCAGGAGAGCGAAAAGAAGGGCAGGACCTATTACCGGGTGGAGCGTGCCTATGGCAAGTTCCAGCGGACCGTAACCCTGCCGGCTGAGGTTGAGGGTGACAAGGCGAAGGCATCCTACAAGGCTGGCGTCCTGGAATTGGTTCTCCCGAAGTCCGAAAAGTCCAAGGCAAAAGAGATTACCATTGTTGCTGAGGACTAATACCCGGAATGGCAATTTGGGGCGCTGTGCCGGCGCCCCTTTTTTATCGGCATAACCTATCCTTGACCAGTCCGACCAACAGGTTAAACTGAGTTTCAGTGAACAATTTCGGTTATATCCTGATTTTCGCACTGATTCTTCTTTTGCTTTTGGGTGGGGTCCTCTGGGCGCAGCAACCGAAAGTTAGCTTTCTTCCTGGTGACCAGCAGGGTGAGATTATTTATCAGGGACAGAGGCGCCATTTTCTTGTTCACATCCCTGAGGACTATTCTGGCCAAAAGGGTCTGCCCCTGGTGATTGCCCTGCACGGTGGTGGCGGCAATCCCAAGGCGATGGCAAAACTGACCGGTTTCAGCCTCCTCGCCGATGAGGAGGGTTTTGTTGTTGTTTATCCCCAGGCGGTCAACCGGCACTGGAACGACGGCAGGGGGGTGAAGAGGTTTCGCTCCCACCGGGAAGAAATTGACGATGTCGGTTTTATATCTGCACTGATTGACACGATGGTTACAAGGTTAGCGGTTGATCCTGAGCGGATTTATGCCACCGGCATCTCCAATGGCGGGATGATGTCCCTGCGTCTTGGCTGTGAACTCTCGTCAAGGCTGGCGGCAATTGCCGCAGTCGCCGCCTCAATGCCAGAAAAACTTGCCAAAAAGGTTGTGCCCCAAGCGCCGCTTTCAGTCCTTTTGATTAACGGCACCCAGGACCCGATTGTTCCTTATGAAGGCGGCGGTGTCGGGCTTTTTGCTAAAAGGGGCAGGGTGTTGCCGGTGGAAAAGACGGTTGAGTTCTGGGTTCTTTTTAATCGCTGTAAAGAAAATCCGAGCGACACCTTGGTGGCAGACAAGGTCAGGCGAACCGTCTTTGCTGGTGGCGCTGAAGGCACCGAGGTTGTCCTTTACACGATTGCAGACGGTGGACACATCTGGCCTGGTGGCGCGCGCAGGCATCATCGTTTTGGCAGTTACTTTGGGGAAATCAACGCCACCCGGCTCATCTGGGATTTTTTTTCTCCCCGGCGCCGGCTTTAATTCAGCCGTTCCTTGGTTTCCGGGTCAAAGAGATGTAGGTTTTCCCTGTCAAATTTCAGATGCACCCCACTCCTGGGTGCAGGTGTCCTGTCCGGGCTGGTGCGTGCCACACAGGAAAGTCCGCCAATTCTCAGATACACCAACGCCTCATTCCCTAACTGCTCGGTAACCTCAACCGTTCCGCTGATCTCGCTGGAATCAATGATTTCAATATGCTCGGCCCTTATCCCTAAAATGACTTTCTGTTCAGGGCGCAGGGCTCTTGCAAACCCCTCGGGCAGTTCCAATTTAAAGAGCTGGTTGACAAAACTCAGCGGGTGGGATTTGATGACCCCGGGGAAAAAGTTCATTGGCGGTGAGCCGATAAAACCGGCAACGAACTGATTCGCAGGACGTTTGTATAAGGTGAGCGGGTCAGCCACCTGAATCAATTTTCCTGCCTTCATCACGCCGATACGCTCGCCCAGGGTCATCGCCTCAATCTGGTCAGGGTAACATAGACAATGGTCGTGCTGAGCCGCTGATGGAGCCGAGCGAGTTCTGCACGCATTCCGACCCGCAGTTTGGCATCAAGGTTGGATAAAGGCTCGTCAAAGAGAAACACCTTGGGGTTGCGCACAATTGCCCTGCCCAATGCGCCCCGCTGGCGTTCACCTCCCGAAAGTTCTCCTGGTTTGCGATCAAGCAGCTCTTCAATGCCTAAGATTTTTGCGACCTCTTTTATCCGG
>CAZNRV010000094.1:0-15484 GCA_964575495.1 uncultured bacterium | reverse complement strand
CTGTATAAGTATATTTTCCCATACTTTCCTCCTAAGTTTTGCCTTCAATAATTCTCTTTTCTTCTTCGGTAATATTATATAACTTATAAACTATTTCGTCAATCTCTTTATCCGTCTTTTCAATCTGTCTCTGGATTTGGTCTCTTTGACTGCCCTTGACGGTCTGAATTCTCTTATTCAAATCTAACATCACATCCACCAACGCCACCAGGTCATCATGCAGTTTCTTTTCAGCGGGATTGGAAAAATCAATATTTCTAATCGGAATACGGCTTGTAACTGGTGAATCAAAATGCATCGTTCGGATTGCTTTTGCAAATATAAACCGATAAACATACCAGTTGATTAATTTAGAATTCAAAAGGGCAACCAAATAATTAGAAGAAAGATGGCTTTTATTTTTTAATTGATTTACTGTGTCTAAAATTATAAAAGATTTGGTATCTAAAATCTTAGACGGACAAGATATAATTTGAATATGGGCAAACGGATTTTGAATGTGAGCTACAATATTTTGTACCAATAAACTATTAGGTTCAATCCAAGCTTTGGAATCAACTACTTTTTCTTTCGGTATTTTGCCTTGGGGTGTTACCCTGAAACCGTATCTTAGTATCTGTTTTCCACCCAATATACTAATTTTCCCCACCGAAGATACATATTCTTGTAGCATACCTCCCCTCTGATTATCAATGAAATCATTAAGAAATGAACCAGTGGAAAATATTTTTTGCCCAAGCTTTAATTCAATTTCACTAATTCCATTAAGAATAAATCCAAAGCTACTACATAATGTTTTTTCTATTTTCCCGATATTAACAATATTTTCATGCTCCCTAACAGAAGAAATATATTTTAAAGATGCTTTACCTTTGTAGTAAATAAAAATAACTTGCTCAAGTTTTACTTCCTTCCACACCTTCGAACAATCAACCAATTCTTGCAACTCTGGCAAAAGCAGAGCACGAATCGAATCCCAATTTGAAGCGTATGTTAAGGGTTTAGGGACTATGAAGCTAAATATTCCAGGCTTATGTAGAAGGTCTTTAATTACTCGGTTTATCATTAATGCAGCAGTATCAGTCGTTCCTATTTTAAATACTTCTTCAAAATGCTTTCTCTCTCGTTCAGTCAATTGCCCGCCATACGGCGGATTGCCAATTACAACATCAAAGCCGCCTTCTTCAACCATAATCTTTCTGAATTCCTCATCCCAGTTGAAGGGTTTGACCTTATACCAGTCAGCACCAAAATACTTCTTGAGTTCTAATGGACTGCCAGAAATTAAGGAATTGCCGCAACGGATGTTTTTATCCAGCATTGGCAATATTGCCCGACCGGGGATGATGCCATATTCACCTTCAAGCATCTTTAACATCAAGGATAATTTTGTCACCTCAACCGCCTGTTCATCAATATCAACCCCGAAGATATGCTCCTGGAGGATTCGGCTTTTTTCTTCTATCGTCAGCCCGGGTTCGGTTTCGTCCTTGAGTGCCAGTTTTGTCTGAGGTTCTCCTGCCCCATACTCCTGACGCTTGCGGTAGTCATTTTGTTTCTGCCGCTCATAATATTTTAGCATCTCTTCATAAGCCCGAATCAGAAAACTGCCCGAACCACAAGCCGGGTCCAAAATCCTCAGTTTCTTAATCCGAGCGGGTGGTAATTCCTGTAGTAATCTGCCGACCGTGTTTTTGACAATATAGTCAACGATGTATTCCGGAGTATAATAAACCCCGCCGGCTTTCCTGACCTCGGGCTTTAATTCGTATTTGACCTGATGCTCGGTGAGTCTGATGGTATAACCGAGATACTGTTCATAGATGTTGCCCAGAACTTCCAAGGGAATCACATCAAATTGATACGGGTTATAGGTATCAAGGACAATCTCTTTTATCACTTTGAAGTCAACCTGCAGGTCATCTTCCCAATCCTGAGGCCGGAACAGGTCCGAGTCAAAGATGATGTTATAGTGTTTGAATTCCTCTCGGAGAAAAACCATCGTGTTTAAGCCCACGGTTTCGGTTCTTTCCTCAAACAGTTCTTTTAACGGACGGCGATGGACCAGACTGCGGTCTTCACAGAACCGGATAAAGATAATCCGGTCTAAAATCCGCTGGGTGATTTCTTTGAGCAGGCTGGCATCGGTTATCGTCTGCCGGTTGTTCTTGTAAATATCCTTGGCTAAACTCTCGCGCCAGCGCCTTAAATCATCCAGAATCGCCTTATCCACTGGCAGCCGGTCTTTGGGTTTGACCAATAGGAGTTTATCCAGTTCACCCTTGACTGCCGATTCTTTAGAGAGGAGCCATAATTTGTCAAACTCTTTTAGGTAATCATTCCAAGATAAGTCAATCTTTAACCCTTTGCGTGGATTTCTGGAATCGGGTTTGACCGTAACATCAAAGAGTTTCAGTCCTTCAAAATCGGTCAGGAGGACAAAGGGCACGCCTTTGCGGTTATACCCGTAACGGACCGCCTGTTCAATGTGTTTATTCAAATCGGCTCTGGGTGGCTTGGCTTCAACAAAGACCTTTATCTTGCCTTCAACCTTGAGCCCATAGTCAACCCGGCCCCGGGAGGTCTTTTCCTCAGGACTGACCTCATCCCGATTGGTTACATCCCAGCCCAGGACATCCTTTAGCAGGGGCTGGATAAAGGCGGTTTTGGTTGCCTCCTCGTTGTAGTCTTTGATTTTACCCGCTGTTAATTCCTGCTCAAACTTGCTGACCAGACGGGTTAAGTTCTCCTTTGCCTGCGCGCGCATTGACCTCAAAAGATAGCATAAGTTACCAGCCAGTCAAGAGTATAGCGACCGGCTGACAGTGCCTTACGGGCTTGAACGCGGCGTGTTAGCAAACACCTCCTCGCGTATCTGGTTAAGGACAATAGGGTTCAAGCCCCGCAGGCGCCATTTTTCAAAAAGCACATCAGCCGCCATTTTGAAACTCTCACCGGCAACGCCCTTTCTCTTCAATGCGAACAGCTGCCGGGCAAAATCAAGATAAGGGACATAAAGCGTGCTGTGAATCCCGGACCCGTTCAAGACCTGCCTGGTCTGTTCTTCTATCATTAGCAACTCTTTCATCACCCGGGCATAGTTTTCCCCCATCTGCCCGTAAATGGCATCCAGGGTTATCTTTGTCCTTGCGGGCGTGGACTTTTTAAGCCACCTTGCGACCATTTTATTTAAATCTGCCATATCATTACTCCTTTGTTTGCTCTCTATACATTTAGAGCCAAAAAAATGGAAAAATTAACGGCAAATTTTTGTCTCCTATGGGCTCATTTTTCATAACAAACGGATTTTCATATTGTTATTGAGTTGAACCCAAACCTGAATTTTAACAGGGGGAGTAACCCCCCCGGTCAAACCATCTCAGGATAAACCGCGGGGCAGAACATCAGGTTTGAAATTGAAACAGGGTGCTAATTTGATTGACCGCTCAAAATCAGGGTATAAACTGATTTGCTATGTCAAAACCCAGCCAAAGACATTATCAAGAGGTGCATCAAAACTCACTGGTGATTGATATGCACTGTGACACCATCTTAAGACACATTGAGCACAAAGAGGACATCAGCAAGCAAACCAAAGGTCATCTGGATATCCCGAAGATGGTAAAAGGCGGCGTGAACGCAGAGGTCTTTGCCATCTTCCCTGACCCGAAAAAGATTAAACCGGGTGAGTACGAGCGGTTTGTCCTGGGTGCGGTCAGGGCACTCAAAAATTTCTGCAAAGACAATTACGATTATGTCGGCCTTGCCCTTTCACCAGCCGGTCTGAAGCGGATTGTTGATTCCGGCAGGATTGCCATCATCATCGGGGTTGAAGGCGGGCATTCGCTTGAGGGCAACCTTGCGCGGATTTTTCATTTCTGGCGTGCCGGGGTGAGAATTCTGACCATCACCTGGTGCAACTCCAACGAACTTGCCGATGCCTCCTGGGACAGAAAAAAGCCGCATCAAGGCATCTCCAATTTGGGCAGAAGGGCAATCAGGATAATGAACCGGTTAGGTATGATTGTTGATGTCTCCCACTCCTCTGAAAGTTCGTTTTACCAGATTATTGAGACGAGTCGGTCACCGGTGATTGCCTCCCATTCTGGTGTCTATGCGTTGAGAAGGCACAACCGCAACCTGAAACTGGCGCAGTTAAAGATGCTCAAAGATAATGGCGGCCTCCTGGGGCAGGTCTTTCTGCCCGCATTTCTCAACCCGGTTCCCAAAAGGGCGTCAATTAATGATGTGGTGAAATCAATTGACTATGTTGTTGAACTTTTCGGACCCGACATCATCGGTCTCGGTTCAGACTTTGACGGGTTCTCAGGCAGGCTCAGGGGCCTTGAGAATGCCGCCAAACTGCCGGAAATAACCAAAAGGCTGATTGCGATGGGCTATAAAGAAGATGATATTAAAAAGATTTTAGGTCTTAACTTTTTGCGGGTCTGGGAAAAGGTTGAGCAAAAACGGCGATGGGTTGCTTGACTTTTCCGTAAGGCGAGGGATAATTTGTGCATATAAAATGCCTGACAAATCAAACCCTGATAAAAAGGAGGAACCGTGAAGTTTTTTTGTTCTCTTATCCTTGCGGCAGGTATTTGCCTTGCCAATGTTGTTACCGTCCCGATTGAAATCTCACCTGAACAGGTAAACATTGCCAGTTATTACGGCTGGTCGGTTGTGAAATTGAGCCTTGTCCAGAATGGGCTGGTCAGTGTCGCAACAACCGAACCGGGTGAGCCGCTTTTGCCCGTTATCTCGGGAAATGTTTTGATTCCTGCTGACGCCCGATTAAAGCGGATTGTTCTCAAGCAGGTCCAATGGCAGGAAATCGCAACCGGATTAAAAATCTATCCGGTTCAGCCCCCAAGACCAATCTCCCAGTTCAATTCTGTGCCCTTTGTCCAACCCAAGTCTGAGGTCTATGAGAGCAATCTCCCCTATCCAGCAGAGGCTCTGACCCAGGTGCCGGCAGGAACAAAATCAGGCTTCAAAATTGCCGGCTTTCTCTTCTGCCCCTTCAAATATTATCCCCAATCAGGCAAACTCCTTTTAGCAACAGGTGCGGAATTGGAAATTGAATACGAACAGAGCTCAACACCAACTGCGGTTCTAACCCCGGCTCAGTTCCAACTGTTCTCTGAAGATGTCGCTCATCTAATAATGAACAAAAAGGACATCAACCGCTTTTCCCCTGTTGTTCTTGAACTTGACCGCGAGGAACTGGATGTGGTGGTTGTCACATCCTCGGCTCTTACCAGTGCGGTTTCACCATTTGCCGATTATCTTAAGCGCAAGGGCTATTTTACCGAGGTGATGCCAACCGAGACCATCTATGCCCGTTATTCTGGCAGGGACGACCAGGAGAAAATCAGAAATATGCTCAAGGACTATTATGCCCACCGGGGCTTGAAATATGTTATCTTAGCCGGTGATGTCCAGCATGTTCCCTGCCGCTATGGCTATCTGCCCTCTTCGCCTTACAATGTGCCGGCTGACCTTTATTATTCAGACCTGGACGGCACCTGGGATGCGAACAACAACAGCCAGTTTGGCGAGTATTCGTATTCCAATTTCAATCCCGACTCGGTTGACCTTTACTCTGACATCGTTGTTGGCAGGTTGCCCTTTGATGACGCATCCAACTGCGCCAACTTTTTAAAAAAGGACACCATCTATGAACTTCATCCTGACACCACCTATCTGCACAATGTCCTTTTGCCCTTTGAGGTGCTTTGGTCAAACATTGACTACTATGGCAGGATTGTGAACAAAAACATCGCCATTGCCCTCTCTGAGATGGCAAACTGGCTGGTTGATTCAGTCTATAATATGACCCCGACCCAGTGTATAACGAGCATCAACTCGGGCAGGCACCTTTTCCACTTTGCCGGTCATGGCTCAATCAGCGCCTTTGGCTCAACATTCTCAACATCCTATTTGTCATCCCTGACCAATGTGAATATGCCCTGCATCGTCAACTCAATGGCTTGCGACTGCGGCAACTTTGACCAGTCTGACTGCCTTGCCGAACAGTTTGTCAATGCCACCAATGGCGGCGCGGTCTCAACCTGCCTTAATGCCAGATATGGCTGGGGCGCGCCCCCGAATATGGGTCCATCAGAAAACCTCTGTATGGAGTTTTATAATAACTATGTAAAGGGCTTTAATCAGGGAAGAGCCTATGCCCTTGCGAAAGACTTTTACCGCAACGCCGCTTTCAGCCAGATGACCTATCGCTGGTCACTTTATGACTGGACCTTGCAGGGCGACCCGACCATGCTTATGTGGCGGACAAAACCACAGGAGCTTACGGTTATCTGCCTGGACACAATTGAGGCAGCACCGCAGGTTTTAACCGTTGAAGTGAACTATCCCGGTTATGAGCCGGCTCCCGGAGCAAGGGTGGCGGTCTTGCATCAGAATCAACTGCTCGGTCGGGGAATAACAAATTCTCTTGGCATAGCCAAAGTTTACCTGAGCACGATTGCCGACACTTGGACATTAACCCTTTCCATTACCGCTCAGGATGGTGCCCCTTATGAAAAAAATATCTATACTCAGACCGGCAGTCCCAGCCCGCTGGTCATCTACGACCACCACTGGGTTGATGACGAAAATGGCAGGCTTGACCCGAATGAGGAATCCGACCTTTATATCGTTGTGATTAACAAGGGCAACCTCCCAAGCACAAATACCATTGGTGTCCTGCGCACCAGTTCGCCCTATCTGACAATCTTGGACTCAATAAGCAATTATGACTCCTTAGGAATTGGCGACACATCGCAGGGTGATGCCTATTGTGTCAGGGTCAGTACCAACTGCCCGCAAGGTCAAAAGGTGGAAATGAACCTCTTGGTCAGTTCCAGCTTTGGCTCCTGGGAATCGCAGTTAGAATTCATCATCGGGATGCCTTATGCCCGAAAAGGAATCTGGGCTGTTCATGACACCGCTGACTTTGTGATTGGTGTCTGTGCAAACGGCGGCATTGGCACAACCACCTGGCGCGGTCAGGGTCTTGGCTTCATCTATCCCAAAAGCAGGCAATGGTCATCATCGGCAATGATGCACGGTTCATTTCTCCTGGGCATCGCCGAGCCTGACACCTTCTGGCTGGCAGATAACTATTACAGCACACCCTGGCAGGTTACACCTCGGGATTTTGCCATCGTGGAATCACTGCGACCGGTAATTAACCCCGAACTCGGAGACCAGGAGTATGTGTGCGTGTTCTCAGACGCAAATCATCCAGAACCAAAAGGTATTACTGTAACCCAGCGCTCATTTGTCAGCGCCCAGACCCAGCACAAGGACTTCATCGTCTTAGAATATCGGATTCACAATAATGACACAACCGAAATTTCCGGTCTCTGGGCTGGTATTGCCTGTGACTTTCGAACCGCACCTTGGAACTCTTTGGACGAGTACGACTATGCCGGCACTGACTCTGTCCGCATCCTTGCCTATATCAAAGCCTTACCTGAAACCCTTGCGCTTGGTGTCAGACCAATCTATCCGCTCGAGACAGGCGGCTTTGCAAACTGCATCAACCACACAACCTATATCAACGACGGATTTACCAAAGGTGAAAAAATGATGTTTTTGGATGGCAGACTCCGTTCAACAACCGGGACAACCCAGGGTAACTGGCATGCGCTTGTTTCCTCAGGACCTTATACCATCCCTGCTGACGACAGCCAGATTGTGACGTTTGTCATCTGTGGCGGCAGAACCGTCAGCCAGCTGACAGCCAGTTCCGATAGTGCGGTTGAATGGTATGAACCTCAGGTGGGTGTTGCCGAAGAAAGGTCATTGAACACACCCATGAGTTCAATTGCAATCAAACCCCGGATTTTCAGCCGCAAGGCTACAGTCCATTACACTCTGAACCGAATCCAGCCGCTCATTGTTACAGTGCGCGATATCACCGGCAGAATTGTTGAACAGTTTGAAGTGCCGGTCACGAGCCTTTCCGGCTCATTTACATGGCAGCCAAACAGCGGTCAGCAGGGTGTATTTTTCATTAGCATCGGCAATAGCGCTGAAAAGGCGGTGCGTATTCGCTGAACCGGCGGTCCCCGGTCCTCGGTCCCCGGTCCTCATTTAACAGTGAACAGCCGCTCCGTTGCCGACTGGTTACGCAACCGGCGGGGCATGGCATTGGTCCTTACGGTTGTTGCCATCATTAATATCATTCTCTATATACCCACGCTCAGGTATGATTTTGTCTGGGACGATAACCTCTTGATTGTGAAAAACCGTCTGCTTCAAGAATCCAGTCTTGCGCAGATTTTTAGTCGTGGTTATTGGGCAGGAACCGACGAGCCCGAAGAAGGTCCTGTTGCCGCCTATTACCGTCCGATTACCACCCTTTCCTACTGGCTCGACTGGAAAATCGCCGGTTTAAAACCCACTTACTTTCACCTAAACAATCTGGTTATCGCGCTAGCTGCCGCTATCTTTGTATCACTGATTGTGTGGGAACTTCTTCATTCTGCGGTCTGGGCATTTATTGCCGGCATCCTCTTTGCCACTCATCCAGCCCATGTTGAATCGGTAGCTTTCATTTCTGGCCGCACCGACCTGCTGGTAACACTCCTTATCGGCTTTGCCTCCTTTGCCCTGCTGCGCTCATTTCGCAAACGAAACCGGCTCTGGTGGGTTGCCATCCCCCCCTGTTTTGCCCTGGGGCTTTTGAGCAAAGAGACGGCGATACTTTACCCAATGCTGGTTGCTTTTACCCCGTTCTTTATCCAGAGCCGAACTCAAAAATTCTACTGGCTCCTTTTTCTGATTTTGCTGGCAATTGTCGGTGCCTACCTTTATCTCCGTCAGCTGGTCTTTAACACTGCGCTGCCATTACCAACTACCTTAACCGCGTTTAACCTGATTAACATCGCCAACACCTTTGGCTATTACATCAAGATGTTCTTTGTCCCCTGCACACATTATGCCAAAATTCCTCCTGACCCCAATTTCCTCAAACTTTCCAATCACTTTGTCTGGGCGCTCTTGTTTCTAATTTCTGTTCCGCTTGCTGCCTTGCGCCGTCGTTTTCGTATCTCCCTCTGGTCATACGCCTGGACAATTCTCTTTCTCCTGCCAGTAAGTAACATCTTCCCCATCGGCCCGCAGGCAGCAGAAAGACTGCTTTTTTTGCCTTCTGCAGGCCTAGTCGCGCTGATTATTATCCTTCTCTCGCGACTCCTTGTCGCCCATCACCGTATCCGCGAGGTGGTTGGGGCCATGCTTTTGATTGTAGCTTGCGCATTCGGCTTCAACACGACCAATCGACTGCCGGTCTGGCGCAACGAAATAACCCTCTTTTCCGCAATGGTAAAGGAGGCACCAAAAGCACCAAGCGCCTATTTCAATCTCGCCATTGCCCTCAGCTCCACGCTCCCTGATTCAGCAATAAAACTTTATAACAGGGCAATTCTGCTTGACCAGGGCTTCACCCGTGCCCATGTCAATATCGCCGTTCTTTACACCAGGAAAGGTGACTTCCGCCGCGCAATTCACCACCTCCGCCTTGCCGATGAACTCCAACCCAACTCAGCCCAGGTCCATAACAACCTGGGCTATGCCTTTCTTTTGAGTGGTGAACTTGACAGTGCCATTGTTTCCTTCCAACGGGCGCTCGCTTATAATTCCAACCTGCCCGAACCTCTCTTTGGTCAGGCATTGACCTTTGCCTTTGCCGGTCAAACCCTCGCTAGTGACTCCACCCTTGCTAAACTTTTGAGAATGAACCCCGCCTGGGCAGACAGCGCCAAAACCGCAATTCATCACTGGTCATTGCTCATCTCGCGTTCTTTCACACCCAATCAGGCGCTTTTAACCAACCGGCTGGGCACAATGCTTATCTCCCTTGGTGACACAACCCTAGCCTCAACCTACTATCAAAAGGCACTGGAAATCGACACCAACTGCGTTCCCGCGCTTTACAACCTTGCGGTTCTTGCGCTTGCCCGCAATGATAACGCAACCGCTTTGCAGCTGGTCACCCGCGCCCTCAGAATCCGTCCGGAACTCAAGGAGTTAAGAGACCTAAAGCGCCATCTGCATTAATAGACCGAAGACGGAAGACGGATGACCGGTCCCCGGTCCTCGGTCCCCGGTCCAATTCCTTAGTATCTGGCAGCAATTGGAAAACGCCTGCCGGTCCCGAACGCCCTGCTTGTTACCCTTAAAATCACAGGCGCCTGCTGTCTCTTATACTCCATCCTTGCCACCTGACGAACAACCCAATCCACAACCTTTTGGTCAAACCCCTTTTTAACAATCTCTCCTGGTGATAGCCCCTCCTCAATATAATGCTCAAGGATTGGGTCCAGAATCTCATATGGCGGCAGCGTATCCTGGTCCTTTTGATTCGGTTTCAGCTCTGCTGAAGGTGGCTTTTGAATCGTTGCCTTCGGGATAACCTCCAACTCCTGGTTGATGTATTCGGCAAGCTGGTAAACCATCATCTTGGGCACATCACCCAAAACCGCCAGCCCGCCGCTCATATCACCATAAAGGGTGCAATAACCCACCGCCAGTTCGCTCTTATTGCCGGTTGCAAGGACAATGCACCTGAATTTATTGGCAAGTGCCATCAGGATATTCCCCCTGATTCTTGCCTGAATGTTTTCTTCAGTGCTATCCTGTGCCTTACCGGCAAAACGGTTCTTTAGAACATCAAGATAACAATGGTAAACCTGTGTAATCGGAATCACCAGGAACTCAAACCCGAGATTTTTGGAGAGGAGCCTTGAGTCATCAACACTTCCCTTTGAAGAAAATTCTGAAGGCATTGTCACCCCCAGCACATTGTCCCTGCCCAGTGCCCTGACCGCAAGACAGGCGGTTACTGCTGAATCTATCCCGCCAGAAAGCCCGATCACCGCCTTTTTAAACCCGCACTTGGAAAAATAGTCCTTTATTCCCAAAACCAGCGCCTGATAAATGTCTTTTATCCCTGACCCATAGAATAGACCGCAGGCGGGAGACGGATGACCGGTCTTGGGTCCTCGGTCCCCGGTCCAATTCCTTAAACCTTCACTCTCAAAAACAAAAACCCTTTCCTCAAATTCGGGTAAAACAAATGCCAAACCTCCAAAAGCATCCGTCGCAAAACCCCTGCCGTCAAAGATAAGTTCATCCTGTGCACCCACCTGATTAACAAAGACAAACGGCTTTTTGTGCCGCTCGCTATGCCCTTTAATCAGTTTCAGCCTCAACTCCGGTTTACCAAGCCAGAACGGTGATGCGGCGATATTAATAAAAATGGTGACACCCTGCCGCGCCTGTTCCGCAATCGGGTCAAAATCATACCGGTATTTACCCCATAATTCTAAGTGATTCCACGCATCCTCGCAGATTGAAACGCCGATGCGCTCGCCCTTGAAATCCCAAAGCCTCACCTCCCTTGCAGGGTCAAAATACCTCACCTCATCAAAAACATCATAAAATGGCAAAAGCGACTTTGCCTGTCTGTAAACCTCCTTACCCTGATAAAAGCCAAAAGCGCAATTATAAAGCCCTCTGCCAAACTGACGACCGCTGCGCGCCACACCGCCAATTAAAATTGCGCAGCTACACCCCTCAGATATTTTCGCCACCTCTAACAAACCCTTTTCTGCCCTTTCAATAAACCAGTTCCGCTCCAAAAGGTCCCTTGGTGGATAACCCGTCAAAAACATCTCCGGAAACACCACCAAGTCAGGTCCTTCAGATTCAAGCCTTTCAAGGGTTCTTGAGACAATTTCAAGATTAGTTTTAATATCGCCGACCGTCGGATTAAGTTGAGCAAGCGCGATTTTCATATATATTATAGTGTGCCAAAGATACTGAACTTGTCAATTGTCTGAGGTAGTCAAATAAATGACGATGATGAACCTTCTTTTAACCTGCCTTTTTTCGGTTGCACCCGAACCATCAGTTCAAGCCCCTCACCGCGTGATACTTTCCATTGATGACGGCTACCGGTGCGTTTACGAAAATGTCTATCCACTTTTAAAAAAATACAAAATGACCGCCACCATCGCCCTGATTGTTGACTATGTTGCGGGAATCAAAGGCAGTTATGGCAACCCCAACACATTTATGACTTATGCCCAGATAAAAGAGATGATTGACTCAACCGGCATTGAGATTGCCAGCCACACCCTTTCCCACCCTTGGCTCACAAGGCTGGACAGCCTCAAAGCCTGGCAGGAGATTTACCGCTCAAGGTTATTACTGGAATCGCTTTTTGGTGTTCAGGTCATTACCTTCGTTTACCCGTATGGCGATTTAAATCCGCGGGCCACAAGGATGGTGCGAAAGGCTGGTTACCGGCTTGGTCGCACAGTAAAATGGGGTGAAGTTAACCTCTGGGTTGCCCCTTTTCACCTGCCGGTATTTGAACTCCGCAGGGAAACAAGCCTAAATCAGGTCAAGGAACACATCAAAAACAATCCGGTTTCAATCCTCTTGCTCCATCGGGTGGTTCCCGAGCCCAAGGTTTTTACCGAATGGTCTTTGGAAAACTTCACCGCGCTGATTCAATGGCTTTCTGAAAACGACATCAAAACCGCTACCATCTCAGACCTTTATTACGAATGGCGCCAGGATGTTGTTAAAAAGATGATTCAGGAACGGACAAAAACCCTGCCCCTTTTTGAGCCGGAATCATTACTCGAGAAGGTACACATCGACGCTACTGGAACTCTTAACCCCCGCTAATGCAAAAGCCGCCATATTCCCCTTAACCCCAATAAAAACATCAATATGATTTCCCTTAACCGCACTACCAACATCATGCGCATAAAAAACCCCGTTCAATTGCCTGCCCTGAACATTAACATTCTCCATCTGCGGTATGTAAACCTTTGAACCTAAAGGAATTACCATTGGGTCAACCGCAATTGACTTCAATTCCGCCAGTGTATAACCACCATGACCAAGAAACCTATCAACAAACTTTGCCCGGTTCTGATACTTGAGATAACTCAAACACCTGCCATCCCTTAACCGGGCACAAGACTCGGCCTTAAAATCCTTAACAAACCCTGAAGCAAACCTGCCAATCAGCTTACCATCATGAGAATAAAGCGGTGTGCTTTTACTCTCAGGATAGTCCTTTTCCTCAACAACCCAGTAAAATGTAACCTTGAACTTACCAAGATAACGCGCCGACCTGACCGCCTTTGTTTCTCCAGCACCGGAAAAAAGCCATGCCGGCGGCAACTGCCGGCTCGGGCTGACCACAGCGGTCTGAACATTCGGTCCTAAACAGCCCGCAAAAAGAAAAACCAGACAAAACGCCCATCTGCTCATACTATTAATTATCCGCATACCTGACACCTGTCAAGAAAATCTGTTTCCCTCTTTGACCCCGGTTCACTCATGCCAAAACCCCTCCCTTTGGTTAAAATTCTCAATTAACCTGGGGGGTTACCCCCCTCATAAACAGGCAAATGCTCATAAGTCCAGTATCTGCGAAAGATATAAAAATTTCGCCCCTACAAACAAGTGGACTTAAAACTACACTTTTATCCTCTGACCTTTTCCTTAAATCAAAAAAGGCTGGATTGAGATGAAGGCGGCTTTCTACCAAAATGCTTATAAGCAAGCGGGGTTGCAACCCTGCCCCTTGCAGTTCGCTGAATAAAACCCTCCTGCACTAAAAAAGGCTCATAAACCTCCTCAATTGTTCCTACATCCTCGCTAACAGCAACAGAAATGGAATTAATCCCCACTGGACCCCCACCAAACTTATCAATTACCGTTAAAATTATCTTTTTATCCATCTCATCCAAGCCCCTTGAATCAACATCAAGCTGGGTAAGCGCATATTGTGCTATCTCCTTATCAATCAAATCATTACCCTTAACCTGTGCATAATCCCTTACCCGGCGCAAAAGCCGGTTTGCAATCCTTGGAGTCCCCCTTGAACGGCTGGCAATCTCATACGCTCCATCATCATTAACACTGATTTTAATTATCCTTGCGCTCCGCAGCACAATCTCATAAAGTTCATCTGCTGGATAGTAATCAAGGCGCAACGCAATTCCGAACCTTGACCTCAGGGGTGCAGTTAAAAGACCGGTGCGAGTTGTTGCGCCAATAAGTGTAAATGCTGAAAGGGCAATCCGTTCCGAGCGCGCGCCCGGCCCCCTATCAAGCATCACATCAATGGCAAACTCCTCAAGCGCAGGATAAAGAAACTCCTCAACCGCCTTATTTGTCCGGTGAATCTCATCAATAAAAAAAACATCCCCCGGATTAAGAGCGGTCAAAATTCCAGCAAGGTCAGCAGGTCTTTCCAGAACCGGACCCGACGAACACCGAATCTGACTCTCCATCTCCTGCGCAACAATATGGGCAAGGGTTGTCTTACCCAGTCCTGGCGGTCCGGAAAGAAGAATATGCTCCAGGGGCTCCTGTCTCATCAGCGCCGCTTCAATGAAAATCCTGAGGTTCTCCTTGATTTTTGCCTGACCGACAAACTCCTTCAATCTCCTTGGTCTTAGAGTCTCATCAAACCTCTCCTCACCGTTAAGCCGCTGCGGTGATGACAGCCTTTCAACCGACTTTTTCATAAACCCCTACCTCGGCTGGCTGAGCGCCTTTCTCAAAAGCTCCTGCAGGCTCATATCCGACTCTAACTTTACCAGTTCAAGCCTTTCCCGAGCCTCCTTTTTACTTAAACCAAGAGAAACAAGCGCAGCGATCGCATCACCTCTCAGTTGGTCACCCATCTCGGATATTCTTTGGGCTCTCTCAGGCTCCTCCCTTTGAACCATATCAAACCGCTTCAGAATTTCTGCCGCCTTTTTCTCACCAATACCTGGCACCGAGCGCAGAAAATCCCCATCCTTGTTCCTGATGGCTTTAAGCACCTCATCCGGCTCAAACCTTGAAAGCAGGTTTAACCCAGCCCTTGGTCCTACCCCTTTAACTGAGGTTATCAATCTGAAAACCTCCTGCTCCTTCTTATTCAAAAACCCAAAAAACTCCACCCCCGCCTTGGTGAACTCCATCTCAATCAGAACCATCACCTCATTACCCGGTTCTGGCAAACGGCTGGATGTGGAAAGGGGCACCTTCACCTCAAAACCAATCCCATTAACATCAAGGACAATCCTTGTGGGCTCTTTGACAGCCAGTCTTCCCCTGAGGGTAGCAATCATCTTGCCAGCCGGTTTCTCAGACAGTAAGCAACTGCCAATGCATCTGCCGCATGCTCTGCAAGCCCGTCATCAATTTTCAGTATCTTTCTAATCATATAATTCAACTGCCTCTTTGACGCCCTTCCTGAACCTGTAACCGCCAGTTTCACTGTTGCGGGCGTAAGTTCATAAACCGGCACCTTTTTCTTTGCCAGAATAGTTAAAATAGCCCCGCGCGACTCAGCTGAAAGAATAACGCTGCGCGCACCCCCCCCTTTGAAAAAAAGGCTCTCAATTGCACAGCAATCGGGCTGATACCTCCTTAATATCTTATTTATCTC
>CAZNRV010000093.1:0-2830 GCA_964575495.1 uncultured bacterium | reverse complement strand
CTCTTATCCTTTTTGTGAACTTAACAGCCGCAGGTAAAATTGACACCATCTTCAGATTTTTTCCCAGTGACTTGGAGATAAAAACAACAGAAAATGGGGTCTTGCTCCACCTGCCCGATGCCGAGCCTTTTGGAACTCCTGGTGCGCCGGCATTGCCCAAAATCGGGGTAAACATCAGCCTGCCAGCAGAAACAAACCCAACCGCAATTAATATCACCGAATTAAAACTGGAGACACTGCCAGGTTTTTTTCCAGTAGCACCCTGCCAGCCACCAGCAATCCTTTCTTCATCCACACCCGCACTTGTTGAAAAAGACCCGGCAATCTACAACCTGAACAAGTTTTATCCTGAAAATATCTGCTCAATTACCGGTCAGGGTCTGATGCGCGGCAAGCCTATTGTATCAATAGTCATCACACCGGTTCAGTTCCTCCCCTCTGAAGGAAAACTGCGCCTGGTCAAAAGGCTGCGGATTGAAATTGGCTACGAACAGACAAAAAAGACGAACCTCAACCAGAACTCCGCCCTTGAATATCTGATTGTTACCAACAGGCAGATGGACACGCTCTTTCAGCCGCTTTGTCGCTGGCGCTCAAACTCCGGTTTCACATCAGGCATCAGGCAGATTGAATGGATAAGTGCAAATTATCCTGGCAGGGACAATGCCGAAAAACTGCGCAACTATTTGAAAATCTGCGCTGGGGATTCCGGACTCAAATTTCTGCTATTAGGTGGCGATACCGACATCATCCCTTTCCGCAAGGCATTTGCCTTTGCCTGTTCTGCCCATCTCCATCCGCGCGAAGACTCGCTTCCCTGCGACCTTTACTTTGCTGACCTTGATGGCACCTGGGACGCAAATCAGAATGGTATTTTCGGCGAGGTTTTTGACTCGGTTGACCTTTTTCCTGACATCTATGTTGGCAGGGCACCGGTCAACACCCCCAAACAGGCAGAGGTCTTTGTCAACAAAATCCTTAATTATGAGAAAAGCCTTTTTAACGATTACCTGACCCGTGCACTTTTCTCTGCGGCGGTGCTCTGGGAAGAGCCTTACACTGACGAAGCCATCGCCAAAGACAAAATCCATGAGCGTTACCTGCCCGCCTGCTTTAAGGTCCCCAAACTCTATGAATCCCAAATGCCAGTTACGATTGACACCGCCCTCGCCCTTTTGAACCTCGGATGCGGCATATTCAACCACTGCGGTCATGGCTGGATTGATGCGCTTGGTTTGAGCCGCCAGGCGACCTTACGCAATCCTGATATTGACAATCTTACCAACCTTAACCGCCAGGGCATCGGCTATTCAATCGGTTGCTGGACAAACGCATTTGACTATGATGCCATTGCCGAGCATTTTGTCATTAACCCGAATGGTGGTGCTGTGGCTTTTATCGGTAACTCCTCTTATGGCTGGGGCGCGCCAGGCAATCCAGGCTTTGGCTATTCTGACCGGTTTGATGCCCGCTTTTTCTATGAACTTTTCAATTCCAGGGCGACCATTGGTGAAATCATTGCTCACACCAAGGCTCATTTCATTCCCTTCAGTCACGAGGCAAATGTGTATCGCTGGCACCAGTTCTGCCTTAACCTGCTTGGCGACCCGGCAATGCTTGTTCACACCGACACCCTTGCGCCCATTTTTGCCCAGAAGCCACTGCGTCCGCCAGTAGGAAAAGACCTGACCCGGATAGCGATTTTAGATAAAACCGGACCGGTTGCCGGTGCGCTGGTCACTATTCATAAGGAAAACGAAACCCGGGTCAGGGCAAAAACCGGTTCTGATGGGACCGCCCTGCTTGAGCCCAACTGTCTTACCCTTGGCTGGGCAAAACTGACCGTAATTGCCCAAAACCATCAGCCATTTCAGGATTCAATTCCGGTCCTGACCGGTCCTAATATCAGCCTGTTAAAATATGAGATTATTGACTCAACCGGTGACAAGAACGGCACCCCTTCACCTAACGAAACCTTTTCCCTGCGCCTTTATCTGAAAAATACCGGCACAACCCGCACAACCGGTCTGCGCTGCCGTATCACCTCAGAATCGCCACTCATAACTTTCGAAAACAACCTCGGTTATCTTCCTCGGATTCTGCCTGACTCTCAAATCACCACCCGCCTCTTTCTTATCCGCATTGACCCTAATGCGAAAAACGGCGACGCCGCACTCGCAACCATCACCTTTACCGACTCAACCGGTGCATTCTATCAAATTCCGGTTGTCATTCAGGTTGCCTTGCCCTTAATAAAGATTTGTGGCTATTATCACCTCCAGAACTCAGATACGGTCAAACTCTATATCCGCATCACCAACATTGGTCTCGCACCCGCTTTTAGACCCACCGGCACAATCTTTAACCCTGATTTATCTGCGCCCGTAAAACTCATTGCCCCGGGTCTAATTTTCCCCGACCTGCCTCCTGATGAAACCATCTGGTCTCTTGTTCCCTGCCAGTTCATTACCTCACTTCCCTCCCTTCGCATCGGTGTCAATATCGTTGCCGACAGCCATCTCTTTAACGACACCTTAAAAATCATCCTTAAAAACACCGGTCTTTTTGCCAGTTTTGACTTTGGTTCTCCGGGCTGGGAAACCAACGGCATTAAAGGCACCTGGTCACTTTCATCCCGGCGCTTTTATTCGCCACCCTTCTCCATTTATGCCGGCGACACAACTGGCATCTATCCTGACAACTGCAATTGCTGGCTAACTTCACCGCAATTCACGCTTCCGCCCAATGCCCGCCTTGAATTCTCGCGCTGGTTTTCGGTGCCAACATATGGTGTTGACGGTCTTTATGTTCTCCTTACCCATGATAGTAT
>CAZNRV010000092.1:0-5750 GCA_964575495.1 uncultured bacterium | reverse complement strand
CTTGAATATATTGCCACCCCCCGCGAACTTGCCTACTATCAAACCCTTTCTGACTCGGGCAAGCAGGCATACCTTGCTTGGTTCTGGTCAAGGCATAATTTAACCGAATTTGTGCGCAGAATGGAAACAGCGGAGAGTCGCTTTAAGACCGCCCGTACATCCGGTATAAAAACCGACCGCGGCAAAATCTATGTCAAATATGGTGAACCTGATGCGGTAGAAAGAAAGACCATTGAAATGGATATTAAACCCCGGGAATATTGGTTTTATTATCAGCAGGGGCTTAGCTTCATCTTCATTGACCTCCGAGGAGATGGTAACTACCGGCTCGCCTGGACCAACAGCCCTGATGAACCGTCAACTGGTCTGGAAAACCTGTTAACACCTGAGGAAGAGCAACAATTCCATTAAATTAAATTTTTATGGAAATACCTAACAATCATCCTCAAATTTCAACAAAATCATTCTTTGACCTTCAAGGTGGACAGATAGGCCTTGTTCAGTTTAATCTATTCAAAGCAGACTGGTGCACGCTGACGCCAGAACTTCAACTCAACCTCGGTGATTTAGTTGTAGTCGGTGATGACGAAGGCGAAGATATGGGGAGACTGGTTGCGCTGGCCCCTGCTGGTTTAAGACCAATCGAAGGCATTATCCAGCGGCGAGCTACTGAAAACGACATCAGTAATCGTGCAGAAGTTGATGCCAAGGTAACGCAGGCAATTGAAGTTTTCCGTCAGTTACGGGATGAGTATAAAATTGATATGCAGATTGTAGGCGCTCACATGCGTCTGGACAAAAGGAAAATTTGCTTCTATTTTGTTGCCGATGAAAGATTAAACTTTCGTATGCTTCATAAAGCCGTTGCTTCGGCACTTAATATTCGCGTTGCAATAAAACAAATTGGAGTCCGCGATCATACTCGCTTGCTTGGTGGCTTGGGTATTTGTGGTCGAGTTGTTTGTTGCAAACAATTTATGAAAGAGTTAAAACCGATTACACTACGGATGGCACGCCAGCAAAACCTTTTTGTCGAACCTACGAAGATTTCCGGATTGTGCGGCAAATTGCTCTGCTGCCTCAGTTTTGAAAAAGGGATTTATCAACAACCCACTGGCGCGTATCCATGTGTTGGAACAAAGGTCGAAACCGGTCAAGGAACCGGTACGATAATTGAGGTTGACCCTTTAACCAAAAAGATAACATTACGTTACGACGATAACACAGAACGGACAGTAACGCTGGAGGAGCTTAAAATTGAACAAAAAAACGATTGAAAATATCGCTCGTTCCGAAAGTATAAAAACTGACGAATTAAAACAATTAATCGATTCCGGTCGGGTTATCATATTAAAAAATAGAAAAAGGCGGATATCACCTGTGGCTATCGGTGAAAAAATGCGAGTTAAGGTCAACGCCAATATCGGCACATCACCTGACCGTATCGACATCGAAATGGAATTGGAAAAACTGCGAACGGCAATTGCAGCTGGCGCTGATACCGTAATGGACCTATCAGTAGGCGGTGATATTGACGAAGTTCGTCGGACAATCCTGAAGTTGGCCCCGGTGCCAGTAGGTACCGTGCCAATATACCAAGTAGCATTAGAAGCAAGGAAACTGCGCCGCTCATTTCCTGAAGCAACGGTAAAAGATATCTTTAAGGTAATTGAAAAACATCTTGCTGATGGCGTGGATTTTATAACTGTTCACTGCGGAGTTACCATTGAAAATATTAAACCCATTCATTCCCACCCAAGACTCTGCGGTGTTGTCAGCCGAGGCGGTGTGATGATGATTGAATGGATGCGATATAATCAGAAAGAAAACCCTCTCTATGAATACTACGATGAACTGCTGAAATTGGCAAAAGAGTATCATGTAACCCTTTCTCTTGGTGATGGCCTTCGACCAGGCGCTTTGGCAGATGCCACTGACGAAGCCCAAATCCGAGAACTAATTACAATAGGCGAACTTGTTGAAAGGGCACGGGCTGCTGGTGTTCAAGCAATGGTCGAAGGACCGGGACATATCCCGCTCGATCAGATTGAAGCCAATGTCCGACTTGAAAAAACCATCTGTCATGGTGCACCATTTTATGTCCTTGGTCCCCTTGTGACCGATGTCGCCTGTGGTTATGACCATATTACCAGTGCCATAGGTGGTGCAGTTGCTGCCTGGTTCGGTGCTGACTTTCTCTGTTATGTCACCCCATCTGAACATCTCGGGCTGCCGGATATCGAAGATGTGCGTGAAGGGGTAATTGCAGCCCGAATCGCCGCTCACGCTGCCGATATCGCTCGTTACTATCCTTCTGCCATTAATTGGGACAAGCACCTCTCTCGTTTCCGCGCTGCTCTTAAATGGGAAAAAATGATAGCCAAAAGCATCGACCCCAAGCGAGCAAAAACCATTTTCGCCACGCAACGTTCACATACCGATAGCGCCTGCACAATGTGCGGCGAGTTTTGTGCAGTTAAAAAAAGCAAGGAGACATTATATGGTTAAACCGCAATACAAACTTTACACCCCTGGACCAGTAGCGGTCCCAAAACAGTATCTAAAAACACTTACCCAAGACCTGATCTACCATCGGGAGGAATCATTTGGCAACCTGCTTAATTCAGTGGTAAAAGGTCTGCAAAAGGTCTTTCTAACCTCAAGACCTGTTTACATCTTAACCGCTTCCGGCACTGGCGCGATGGAGGCAGCGGTCGCCAACTTGATAAATCTCAACGAAAGGGTAATTGTGGCTCACGCCGGCAAATTCGGTGAACGCTGGCGCGAACTCTGCCTCCGCTTCGGCGGATATGTGGATGAACTCTCCCGCCCTTATGGAGAAACAATCCCGCCTGACGAACTCGAAAGAAAATTAAAAAGCAATGATGCCGCCCGCTTGGTGTTCACCACCCTCACTGAAACCTCCACCGGTGTTGTCCATGACATCAAGTCCTTTGCCGAAATCTGCTACCGTCTAAACCGTATTCTCATTGTTGACGCCATCGCCGGGCTGGGTGTCGACGAGTTGCAGATGGATGACTGGCGGGTCGACGTGGTTATCGGTGGCTCACAAAAATGTCTGGCAGTCCCGCCCGGTCTCTCATTTATTGCGCTCAGTGAACGTGCCTGGGAAATAGTCGAAAAAAATCGGAACTCGAAGTTCTATTTTGACCTGAAGCAATATCAGAAATTTGCCGAGAAAGGACAGACACCTTGGACCCCGGCAATCTCAATATTTTATGCGCTGGATTTTGCATTAAAAAACCTAAACCGTAAAAGCATCAACAACCATTGGCAGGAAAAGGCAAAAATCGCCAATTTTGTCCGCACGGAAGTTAGCAAATTGGGGTTAGATATCTTTGCCCAGCGCCCATCTAATGCCCTCACCGTTATCCGCATGCCTGAAAAGGCTGACGGCACCAAAATCGTTGAATACTGTAAAAACCGACATCAGATCCTGCTTGCAAACGGTCAGGCAGAACTACGGGGGAAGATTGTTCGTATAGGTCATATGTCCCCCGTAACCAAGTCCGAAATGAAAATGGTCTTAGGTTATTTTACCGAAGCCTACAAAAAATTAGGAATAGGTTAAGGGATTCCTCGACAAGCTCGGAATGACAAGGGTGGATACATTGAGGTGACGAAAGGTGAGAGTTGTTTAATTAGATTCACCTGGGAAACGAAATTTGACCATAATCCGCAAAAAGACGACAAGATAATTCAAGAACGAAACTACAATCAGAACCAGTACTGTGTAATCAGCAAATGGCTTTAATCGAGTAAGATAAGGCAGGATTTGCGTGAGCAATGATTTGCCAGAATCGGCATGAAGTGTGTAAAAAAGAATCAAGAGGGCAAAGGCACAGCCAGTTAGCTTACCAACCACATCTGAAGAAATAAAGGAGCCGCGCACCTTCATTACGATTGCGCTCCCGGCAAGGATTAGCAAGTCTCGTGCTATTACCGCACTGGCAAGGTATAACGGCAAATCGCTGATAAAAACCAAAGTAACGAGTACCGCCGCAACCCAGATTTTATCTACCAAATGGTCAAGCACCCTGCCCGTGTCAGAAACCTGATTCAATCGGCGCGCCAGATAACCATCAAGCGCATCAGTTGACCAGGAAAATAACATTACGACGATTGCTGCCAAACTTGAGCGGCGGAAAAGAAAGAAAAGCACCAGCGGCAAGAAAATCAAACGGGAAACACTCAAGATATTAGGAATGGTTAAAATCCTTGCGCTGTTACGCGTATGATTTACTCTTTCATCTTTTACTTGGCTCAACGCTGGCTCCCTGACCATTTAAGTTTGCTGCGCAGGATCTCAAAATAACACCCATCCTTGGGCACGACTAACCTGACCGAGAAATCCGCTCTGCTAACTGTCAACCGCACGCCCGGCTTTATTAGCCAGTGGTCCTGTCCGTCCAAACTGACAATTGCGCCCTGTGACTTGCCTGTGAGTTCCATCACCACCGCCTCATCTGCAGGCAGAACCACCGGACGGGCAGCAAGCGCATGCGGGCAAAGCGGTGTCAAAACAAATGCAAACATCGTCGGAAACACAACCGGACCGCCTGCTGCCAACGAATAAGCGGTTGAACCTGTTGGCGTCGCCACTACAATTCCATCGCCGATAAATTTATTCACAAACCGCTTCTTCCAGTAAACCGATACCTCAACAACCCTGCCTGAAAAACCCATATTGAGTGCGCAATCATTCAAGGCATATCCGACCCGCTTACCCAGATGAGCCGATAATAACATCCGCCTCTCTTCAGCATAATCTCCACGCATAAACCCTTTAACCCCGGCACGCGCAGCGGTAATAGAAAATGCTGTCAGAAAACCCAAACCGCCAAGATTCACCCCCATTATCGGCTTTTCAGACCTGCCAATCATTCTTGCAGCTCGTAACAATGTCCCATCACCACCCAATGCCACAACCAAATCAGCCTTTTCAATCATTTCCTTGTCGGCACATTTAGGTAACCGCAACCCCTTCGGAGGCGAATCAACAACAATCAGTTCACTCTTTTGTTTCTCCAGCCACTGGACAAACTTAGGTACAAAGTCCACTGCCCGTTTTTTATTCCAGTTTATCACCAGTCCGATTTTCATCCTGACCTCCCTTTTGCCAGAACAGGTAACGCTTTTTGCCATAAAGGTCAAACTCAACCGCTGCTCCGGCAAGTTTGTTGCGAACATATTGAGTTTGGCTTGAATCAATCTCAACCGCCATTAACCCGCCGGACCTAAGTAACTGCGGTCCGCACTCCAAAATCATATCTATCACCTCGGTGCCTTCTCTACCACCATCCAAGGCTATCAGCGGCTCATAATTACGCACTGTTAAAGGCAGACTTGTTAACCTTGTTTGCGGTATATATGGCGGATTGGAGATTAAAAGGTCAACCTTGTTGTAAAAAACCTTAAATCTTTCTGAAGTCAAACTATGTGCCCTTATCAAAGGAACCCGCTTCTCTAACTGATAACGTCTGATGTTGATACCCGCCACCGCTAATGCCGATGATGATATATCAATTCCCACAACAACCGCCTCAGGAAACATTCGCGCCAGCGCAATCGCGATACAACCTGAACCGGTTCCATAATCCAAAATCAGTTTCGGTTTCTTTACCCTTGCCCTTGCCCGCAGGACCAGTTCTTCGGTTTCGGGTCTGGGGATAAAAACCCGGTTATCAACATAGATCTCCAAATCAAGAAAAGAGGCTGTATTAACAAGA
>CAZNRV010000091.1:0-3129 GCA_964575495.1 uncultured bacterium | reverse complement strand
GAACCCCGGACTTGGCATTAGAAGGGGTGTGACCGCGGTGGCGATGGAGAATGCCGTTAGGACCATCCTCACGCACCCGCGCCTTGACCCGAGACACCTGCCGCACACTTAAGCCCGATATCCTTGCCGCCTTAACCGCGGACAAATCAGCAAATGTCTGCTGAATCACCCTTAATCTGTCCATATCCCTGGCAGGAAATAATGTTGAGCAGTTTTCCATACCTAAACATTACCCAAAAACCAACCCACTCAATATTATTCAACCTGTCAATATGACATTTTCCCTGAACATTAACATAAACAATGGTGGTGCTTGACTAAGAGATGGTTATCGGGTATAGGTTTTCAATGGGTCGCAGAAAATCGAAAGGCTTCCAGAGAGTGAACGAGAAACTGCCCTCGGTGCTGCGGCAGTTCGGGTTGAAGGATAAGATTATGGTTTACCGTGCGGTTGCCGAGTGGGCAAGTATCGCCGGCGAGGGTATTGCCCGGCACTCAACAGCCTTAGCGGTTGAGGATAAAACATTGGTGGTAGCGGTTGATTCACCCGCCTGGATGACGCAGCTTTATTACCTGAAAGGCGAATTGCTTGAGAAAATCAGCCGCCATATCGGCAAGGGGCTCATAAACGATGCCCGTTTTGTGCTGAAGCGCGAGCCCTTCAATACTTGATTTCCCTCAGCAATTTGCTAAAATTATTTTAGTGCCAGAGACCTACAGCGCAGCACAAATCCATGTTCTCAAAGGTTTAGAGGCGGTCCGGCATCGACCGGCGATGTACATCGGCGATGTCGGCACGCGCGGCGTCCACCATCTGATTTTTGAGGTGGTGGACAATGCCATTGACGAGGCGCTTGCCGGCTATTGCGATTTAATCACTGTTACCCTGCATAGCGAGGATGAGGTCTCGGTTGAGGACAACGGCAGGGGCATTCCGGTTGATATCCATCCAACCGAGAAGAAATCGGCACTCGAGGTGGTCCTGACCATTCTCCATTCCGGCGCCAAGTTTGAGCACAAGGTTTATACAATTTCCGGCGGCTTGCATGGAGTCGGAGTTTCAGTAGTCAATGCCCTGTCCGAGTATCTCGTTGCCGAGATTTATCGTGATGGCAAGGTCTACCGGATGGAGTTCGAACGCGGGCAGGTGAAAAAGGAACTAACGGTCACCGGCAAGACCAAGAAGCAGGGAACAAAAATTACCTTCAAGCCCGACCCGAAGATTTTCAAGAAGGTCAGTTTCAGTTACGACATTCTCGCCAACCGACTCCGGGAACTTGCCTACCTGAACAAGAACTTAAAAATCAAACTGGTGGATGAGCCTAACAACCGAGAGGAAACCTTTCATTACCCGGGCGGACTGGTGGAGTTCATCACCTTCCTTGACAAGGGCAGAAACCGGTTGCACAAGCCGATTGTGATTGAGGAGAAGCGCAACGGAATGGAGGTGGAAGTTGCCTTTGAGTACAACGACGGCTTTGTGGAAAGCATCTTCTCCTTTGCCAACACAATTAACACCCATGAGGGCGGGACCCATCTTTCTGGTTTCAAGGCGGCGCTTACCCGCTGCATCAACGACTATGCGCGCAAGACCGGTCAGTTAAAGGAGGAAATTGAATTATTGGGTGAGGACACCCGCGAGGGCTTGACCGCAGTGGTCTCCGTGAAGATTCCTGACCCGCAGTTTGAAGGTCAAACCAAGACAAAGTTGGGCAACAGCGAAGCCAAAAGTGTTGTTGAGACGGTTGTCAATGAACGGCTCTCCGCCTATTTTGAAGAGAATCCGCGGGTGGCAAACCGAATTTTGGAGAAGGTGATTGCCGCCGCCAAGGCGCGGACCGCAGCGCGCAAAGCCCGCGAGTTGGCTCGGCGCCGCTCGCTCTTAGAATCTGACACCCTGCCAGGCAAACTTGCCGACTGCGCCTCTGAAGACCCGCACGAGAGCGAACTCTACATAGTTGAAGGCGACTCTGCAGGCGGCTCCGCAAAGCAGGGACGCGACCGCAGATTTCAGGCGGTTCTGCCGTTGCGAGGCAAGATTCTCAATGTGGAAAAGTCAGGTTTGAACCGCATCCTGTCCAACAACGAAATCCGGGCGATCATCTCGGCAATCGGTGCGGGTGTAGGTGAAGATGATTTCGACCCCAACAAAGCACGTTATCACCGGATTGTGATAATGACCGATGCCGATGTTGACGGGTCACACATCCGGATTTTGCTTCTAACCTTCTTTTACCGGTTTATGCAGCCATTAATTGAAGCAGGCTACCTTTACATTGCTCAGCCCCCCCTTTACCGGATCCGGCAGGGGAAGCAGGAGTTTTATCTTTACAGTGATGAAGAACTGACCGCGTTTACCAAAAAAGCAAAAAACGACAACCTTGAAATTGCCCGGTTCAAGGGGTTGGGCGAGATGAATCCGGAGCAGTTGTGGGAGACAACGATGAATCCGGAAAAACGCACCCTCAAAAGGGTTACGATGGAGGATGCGACCGAGGCGGATGCGGTCTTTAGGATGTTAATGGGCGATGAGGTTGAACCGCGGCGCGAGTTTATTGAAAAGAACGCCCGCAAAGTGGAAAATCTCGATATTTAAAACCGGCTCTGTCGGTGTTAAAGACAGAGCCGGCTCTTTATTTTTATCTCTTTATTGCGCGCCGTAACCACCGCCAGCGCCGAAACTGGTGAGAATCGACATATAGGGCATGATAATAGCAACAATCAGAAAGACGGCGGCAACACCCATTATAAGAATCATTATCGGCTCAATCATGCCGGTAAGGTTTTTAACCGCATACTCAACCTCGCTATCATAGTAGTCGGATATCTGCTTTAACATCTCATCAAGGGCACCGGATTCCTCACCGGTAGCCACCATCTGTACGACCATTGGCGGGAAAACACCCAATTCCCGCATTGGTGCGGCAAGACCACGACCGCGGCGAACGCTCTCGGTAAGACTGTCAACCGCTTGGGAGATATAAACATTACCAATGGTCTTAGAAACAAGGTTGAGGCTGCGGAGAATTGGCAAACCGGTGCGGTCAAGCGTCTCAAACATCCGAGCAAAACGGGACAGCGCCATTTTGTAAACGATTGGACCGAAAATCGGCAGGCGGAGTTTAGAGC
>CAZNRV010000090.1:0-5883 GCA_964575495.1 uncultured bacterium | reverse complement strand
TTGTTGGCCACTGCGAACGTTCCCGCGCATCAATATAGACATCATTTCTCAAGAGCCGCGCGATGAGTTCCGGGTCATTCTCGGGCGCGGTGGTCTTGAACTCGGTATAACTGGTTTTTCCTTTTGCTGATGCGACCTCAGTGGGCTGGCGCAGACTGCCGGCAATCTCCTGCTCGGTAATTGCTACCTTGGCAACATTCCCCGCTTCCACCTGTTTGATAAACTCAGTATAGGTAATCCTTGTTGCCCCTGCCCTGCGCTGGAAATAAAGACTCCAAGCAATCCAGGCGCTGACAAAAACTAAAATCCAGATGAGTAGTGAGCCAATTGCTCTGCCCGTATTGGGCTTAATCGCCATCTTGTGACCTCCGCACTGTTAACGGGATTTTCAGTTCCTTATCTTTAATAATAATTCCAATTCCGGCTTTCAAATGATGCCTGCCCTGACAGCTTTTTTTAATCAAACTCAACACCTGCTCCACACCCAGAGCATCAAGTTCCGGCAACAAGAGCCTAATCATTCTCCTTTTCAGGATATTATTATAACTGTTAAACTCCTTAATGTCAATTGATGCCTGTCTGCGCGCAAATGAACCAACCTTCTCTAAGACCCGGCTGGCGAGAAAGTCCAAAAATGCGTTCTCTTGAGAAATAATCTCGCAGCCGCGTAAAACATTTTCCACAACGGCCGGGTTAATTTTTTTGAGAACCGGCACCACCTCCTGCCGGATGAGATTGCGCTTGAATCTAACATCAAGATTGCTCTCATCCTCAACCCACCCAATTCCCCTTGCCTGAAGATAGCCCCTTATTGCCCTGCGGTCTATCTCTAAAAGCGGACGGACAAAGATATCCCGCCGGATTGGAATACCGCCAAGACCGCGCAGACCTGCACCGCGCACGAGATTGAGAATAACCGTCTCAAGATTGTCATCAGCAGTATGACCGAGTGCAATGGTATCACATTTCAATTTCCCTGCCACCCTTTGATAATGGTAATAGCGCAAAACCCTTGCCGCCTCCTCAAGGCTCAGCCGGTGCCTTCGGGCATAGCCCCTGACATCAGCCCTGACAACAGTCAGTTCAGTCCCAAAGGATTCAAACAGCCTTCTAACAAACTTCTCATCACGCTCAGCACTCTCACGCAGACGGTGATTAATATGAATGCCATAGAGTTTCAGATTGAACCTCGGAGCAACTATCCGCAAGAGGTCTAAAAGACAAACTGAATCTGCGCCCCCAGACACCGCGACCAGCACCCGGCTATTATCATGCAAAAGCCGGTACTTATTCACCGTATCCAGAAACTGATGGGCAACAGAGAGTTTTTTCACACAAAAATAATAAATCCAACTCTTACCCTCGTCAACCTGATGTCTATACCTACACCTTTAATCCGGATACCCTTCCGCTGTCATTACGCGCGGAGCCGGGGAATTTCTTTCCTCTGAGCCCGTTTCGGCGCGGCAATCTTAGGCGTGGTTTTACCTGCCGCCCTCCGCTATCCATAGAAGCCAGAAGGCGGCAGGCACTAATTTAGGGCAAAAGGATGGTCCGGACGAGCAGTTGGGAGTCCGGGCACTGGAGTTTGATGAAGTAGATGCCCTGAGCAAGCCCTGCTGGGTGCCAGAGAAAAACAGAAAGCGGCTTTTTTTCTTCTCAGTGAGTGAGAATAACCTTGCTAATTATCTTCTGGTTCTCAGTTTCTAATCTTATGAAATACACACCATCGGGTAAAACCCCTTGTTCGTTGTCGGTAGTTCCTAAAACAATCTTGTACCTGCCGGGTTTCATCTGCCCGTCGCATAAGAGTCTGACCAACTTGCCGGTAATGTTATAGACTTTAAGTTTGACTTTTTGCTCAGATGGCAGTGAAAATTGGATGGTGGTCTGGGAATGAAAGGGATTGGGCGAGATTTTCAGGTCGGTAAATAAGGGCACAACTCCGGCCTCCTCTTTAACTCCCACCGGCGTGATTTTAAAGACCCGGTCGGACTCGTCATACTGCCAGCCCGGACCATAGGCGATGACCTTGACCCGGCAGGAGTCAGAAGAGACATTGGGAACAGTCCAGAGATAAGAACTGTCTGTTGCGGGAAGACCGGTTATGATTGTGTCATAACTTCTGCCGTTATCTAAGGAATAAAACAGGGAGAGCGAATCGCACCTGGGCGGATAGAATTTCTGCCAGCGGATAGGCTCTTGAGTATTACCTGCAAAACTCTCGCCGCCATTAGGTCTTAAGAGCCTTACCGCCTCAAGTTCAAAGATTGAGGTCTTATTATAACCACTTACAACAATCTCGTTGTAGCCATTCTGGTTCATATCGTAAATGTTCACCATACTATGAGGATAATCACCGCCGTGGTCATTACGCCACGACCAGAGCAATTGAAACTGGCTATTACCGGTTGCCTTATAAACTCTGACCTGGGCGCCAATTGACCAGACCAATTCTTCAATCCCGTCCCCGTCAATATCCCCGCATTTACTCCTCTTATCTAACCACTCTATATCCCTTACGCTATCAATAAGAGTTCTCTCATAGGTGTTATTTCCGGTTGCCTCCCACATATAGAGAAAATAATCCCAGATATTACCGCCAACCCATCGGGCAAAGCCAACAAAGAATTCAGGTTTACCATCGCCGTCTAAATCATTACCCGAAAACACATCAGAACCATTGGGAATGCGAACCGTATCCTGGAATATCATTTCATACTGGTCATCTCCGGTATTTTCATAAACCGAGACTCTCCCTAAGCTTCCCAGATTGGCTGTAACAAATTCTTTTCTACCGTCTAAATCAAAGTCATTAAAAGCAAATGACCAAGCTCCAACTTCTCGGTGCCACACCAACTCGTTCTGGTTGTTTCCTACATTTTCCCAAATTCCAGTGGCTATATCAGGGTTTGGAGTAACCATAATAATTTCCTTTTTACCATCACAGTCCAAATCAATAGTAAAATAAAATGGCTCTGATATTACTTCGTTATAAGCATACCGATACCACCAGGACAGACTCTCAGGATAAGATGAATAATCCGGGCTTTCCTGAGTAGTTACAACATTATACCAATTTGTATCCGGATTTTGGGGATTGTCTATATTCGGTCCCAATAAATCAGTCAAACCATCCTGGTCAATATCACCAACATCATTTGGTTCAAAATTTCCCGTTTCTATGCCAGGTGGATAGGGATACACACCAGTATCGGCGTAAACCAATTGATATTGATTAACCGGTCTATGTTCCCAAATTTCCCAACAAGTAGGAGGGTATGTTGTAAATATTATCTCGTTAGAATCGTTATGGTCGGTATCAGCACAGAGGATTTCAGCATAATCTAAACCATAGGGTAAATAAACAATCCGCTTCATCCTTAATGCCAATCCTGATGAAATTACAATAAAGACGAAAAAAAAGGCTTTCTTCATAATTGCTTGCGGAGGATTTTGTGCCCTCCCATCTATTTCCTTATCTGGTTAGGATAACCTTTCTCGTATCGGAAAAGTCATCAGTCTTTAAACGGACGAAATAAACTCCCAGCGGAAGCCTTATACCTCTTTCATCCTTGCCATCAAAATTGACTATGTAAATTCCAGGCTCTTTATCCTCATTCACCAGTGTCTTAACCTCTCTGCCCGAAATGTCATATACCTTTAGTAAAACCCTGCCCGCTTTTGCTAATTGATACTTTATCCGCTGAGCGGTTGAAAAGGGATTGGGGAAGGGAGAGGCAAGCGAAGTCCGAGGTTGAATCTTGTCGCTTCCCCAACTCTGTGCCCCGCCTTCCCCTTGTTCAATAATCTCAAACTCGTGTAAGTTTAAATGGGCAAGGGTGGCGTATTCACCAAGCAGTTTCCTTATCTCAATCTCGGTAACAGTGCTATCATAGGTCCCGGCTGGAATTATCACCCATAAGGTTTCGGGCTCTCCTGGATAAGATTCAACCGTCCTTCCACCCCCGTCTTCAAAAACAAGCCTCTCGCGGTGAAACCCCGATGTATCCTGATAAACAACCGCCTGCAGGAGATAGGACTTTTTAGGATGGAGGTAGGGAAGTCGATATGCGAGATTGAGGTTGGCATAGTCAATGGAGATTTCACCAAAGTCAATGAAACTGTCCCTTGCTAAGCAATAAGGAGAGGGTTCAGGATTGCCTGCTGAAATTGAAAGGGAAGAGACTGCGGTATCAGGTGGGGGTCCAGGGAAATAGTAATCAGAGAATTTTATCCTGTAAATGGTGCCAGGAATTGACTCCTCAGTCCAGATACTAAATAGTTGCCAGTCCTGGGGAACACAGGGCGGTGCGGGCAAAAGGTTGGTATGGGGAAAGAATGAGTTGCCAGGGGTATTTGAGATATTGACAACTCGTTCATCAAAAGCGGTCATTATGTTGGCATAGATTTCATAATTCCCGGGTAGCGACTCCTGCCACACAACTGCGGTTCCGGTTGACATTGTGGGATAGTTTGATTCATTATTAAGAGTTCGACTCATGTTCTTGGGGTCAAACCATTGAGGAAGTTGTCCTGGTCGTATCTGTCCTTTTCTCTGCCAGATTTCTCCGAAATTGGGATTACCCTCTTCATTCGGTCCGCGCCAGACCACATAAACCCATTCACCCTCTGCCTCAACAAAGGGATTGGAGGCGGGTTCGGTCACTGGTTCTATAGGCCTAGAAATCGGGGCTATTTGTGACCAACTTGGTTGTCCACCGCCTCGGATGTCCTCGGGCGTTATTCCTGTAAGCGTAGTAACATAGTAGATTCTATCTGCCTTGCGCCAGACGATATGGAGAAAATCTTTGGGCGTAATTGCAATTGCAGGTTCAGTTACATCCCCAGAGTCTAAGACCGTCCGATAATAAACCCCAAGGCTATCAAAGGCACCAAAGTAAATGTAAGATTTTGACCCTCCCTTGAGCGCACAGACCACATAACCCAACTCTCCCAATGCGCTCGCCCCTCGATAAACCGAAAGATGAAGCGCAGGAGCGGAAATGCTCTCAGGCTGAATCTCGCCCCAGGTATCGGGAATGATAAGAACCTTCTTCCACCTGCCGGGAATGGTATGGTCAGTGTTTATTTTTGCCAAGAGATTGGCGCCTGTTGTATAGCAAATCCAGGGACACCCTTCGGCTCCAACCGCAATTGATGGGTCTTCTGACCGGCCGGAATTACTTGAGACATTTACCGGTGCAAGATAATCATGCTGAGGCTTTATTTTGCCCGGGCTGGCGGTAAGGAGACCTGAGAGGATAAAAGAGAGAAAAAAACGCAGTAAAACAGTTGGTCTCACTCTCCTTTATTATACCCCCGCAACCTTTTTGTCAAGTTCTTGTCCGAGTCAAACCCTGGGCGAGATTTTGGCATTTGGATTTTTTACCGTTTGTATTTCCGGAGTCGGATTTGCAGACCTGAAGGTCTGCCTTCCCTTCGGACAGTTCTATGTTCTTGGTTTCAAGTTCCCAGTTCTCCGAACCACGAACCAAGAACTGCGAACCAGCCTGGTCGCTCGCAATTTTGTGCTTGACAGGAGGCGGGATTTATGGTATGATTATATCACAGGTGAAGTATGATTCAAAAGGCTATTTTAGCCGTTAAACTACAGCCATCTCTGGCACAATTGTTGCTTAGACAGACAGACAGACAGAAACTCCCGGTTTAGACAATTTAGAATTTCCCCGATTGGGGCGAAAGCCTTTCTGCTGAAGCCGGACAGCAGAATGGAAAAACTCAATCCGGCAACCGCGGCACCGAGCGGAAAACGGGTGTTGTGCACCCTGGTGCCTGAGTGCACGGTTTCCGCAATCTGAGAAAGGAGGGGTTATGCGGAAACTATTATCAATAATCATACTGCTCGTGATTGGAGCAGTG
>CAZNRV010000089.1:0-4019 GCA_964575495.1 uncultured bacterium | reverse complement strand
GTCTTCAAGAGGTCAATGTCCTCATAGAGCCGGGAATCGGTGGGAATATATTGTAAGCCTGGATTCTGAGACAGAAGGAGCACGAGGGTAAGTATCACCAGCATCATTTGCTTTCGGATTTGCTGCTACCTGATCACGCCGAGCCAGTCGCGCAATAGAAACTGGAATCTGCCGATTAAAAGTGACATTCGCGCCATTACCGTGTAGCCGAATGAGGCACCGAAGCCAATCATCAGAAAGACAATACCAGTCTCAGAGGCAAGTTTCAAAGCGCCCTTGTGTTCCCTTGAAAAGAAGAAGTAGAGGACCGAGCAGATGACACCGATAAATGAAATCAGCGCCCAGAGGAAAACATCCCAGCGGGCAAAGATTGAGGGTGTCAATATAGTTCCCTGGATCTGCTTGATGATGTTGGTCTGGAAATATGCCGGAATTGCCACGCCTGATGCCCAGCCCAAGACAAAGCCCATCGGAATGCGGATGAACCAGGACACCTTGGGGATGAACCGGCAGAAGTAGCAGAGCCCGAGCGCAAACGGGATGATGTAAAGCAGTTGTCCCTGACGGAAAAGGGGCGTGATGAGGTCAGGATAAACCGAGTTGTACCAGGTCAGGGCGATTGTGTAACCTACTGAGACACCAACGAAGAGGTGCTCACAGAATTTGTAAAAGGGGTTGTCTTTCCAAAGAAAGGAGAAAATGCCAAAGGTCAAAATGACCGCAACCCAGGTCCAGATGTTGGTTGAAATTTGCATCTTACCTCCTTTTCCTGCGGGTGGCAAAGAAAGCCAGATTCCCGATAATAACCAGAACCATAATCACAATATGGGCTAATGACTGAGAGTCCATTGCTGCTACCGCAGGCATATAGGCTTTGCTGTAATTTTTGCGCTGCAGTAAGACCTCATACTCTGCTGCTCCCTTCATTCCGGCTAAAAGACCGGTCAGCTGACCGCTCTGGAGATAGGGGTAGGCATCGGCAGCAGAAACCGCGGTAACACCGGCACCGACACGCATTCCGTATCTTGACTGGGCATAGAGAAGCCAGTCGGAGAAGCCAGGGGTGCCTGCGGAGATGGCAACCATAAAGGGGATATCCTTTAGCCTTGTGACCTCCTGCATCATCTTTAGGGAATCAAGGGGGTGTCCATAATAGTCAACCGGAAACACATTCTTGATGTTTTCACCCATTCCCAAGATTACCGCATCCACACCAGCCTTCCAGCCAAGATAGACCACATCCTCACCATAGGTCTTGCCATACTCTGGCGGAATTTCGGTAATTGCCTTGTCGGCAAGACCGGCACCGGTAATCCAAAGTCCGCATAAAAGCACCTTGACATTACGGGCAAAGGCATGGCGCATCAGCGCCACGAGCATCGGATAGAGTTCGGGCATTGAAGCCGGGTCAAAGTCAACCGAAATCAATAGTGTCTTGCCAGGTGGAATTGCATCCACCGCATCAAATGCCGCCTTTGCCCTTGGTCCAGAACTTACACCCAGACCCAAGGGCTTCAGGAGCGGAAAGAGGACCAGCACCGCCATAACAATGAAGATAATCTTGCGGTCAATCTTTAAGAGTTTTTCAAAAAGGTTCATCCTTTACCTCCTCCTAACCAGCCCCTCTCAATCCCCAAGATGACCTTGAGTGAGGTGGCAATCGCACCTAAGGCAACTCCAAAGAGAATCGCCCGTTTTGCCGCCATATTCGGGACAGAAAGGACCCATTCTGCCAATTCGGGCAGTTTCCCCCAGATTGCCGCACCAACCGGGACCATTCCAATCATCACGACAAAGGCGGCAATTAATAGGAGCGCCGCCTCTTTGGTGCGGGCGCGGAAAGCACGGTAAGCAGCAGATGCCATATAGAATGCCAAAATGGCAAACATTGATGCATTCAAGGGCACAAGGATGTTTTTGAACAGAACCTCCTGCAGGGGTGAGCCCGGTTTCACACCCCAGGCAAGACCTATCAATGCGGTTATCAAAAGGGCGGCAAGGGTGACAATGGAATAAGCCCAGCCCGTTCTTTTCCGCTGGAGCCGGTCAATGTGATAGAGGATGAGGCTACCCACACCCAAAACCAGGGCAAATGCCGAGACGATTCTAATCCACTTGGTGGTCAGGTCATAGAAGCTGACCGAAATCGGATGGGGGATGAAGAACTGACACATCATCACAATGCCCATCCCCAGGCAGATTGCTAAAGGTAAAGTCCTGCGCATCTTTTCCTCCTTAGCTTACATTAAAGAAGTTGATGAGTTGTGAAAAGAACCCGAGTGCGGGAAATTTTGATAAGAGGAGCAGTGCGGAACTCAAAATAATAATCACCATAATCAGCAGTTTGCCGAAATCCTGTCCTTTAAGCGAACCCAAGAGTAGAGGCTCGCGGGAAAGATAAGCCGAGGCGGCATAGAGTTCCTCGCCAATCAGGGTGTAGTCGCAGGCGGTGATGAAGAAGGGGAGCTGGAACACCGAGTCGGTGCCAGCGATTTGAATCGCACCGGTGGTTGCCCCGGTTTCGGCGAGGATTAGGGACTCTGCCCAGAAGGTTCCAAGGAAGAAGTTGGTTGCCGGTTTTTCCCTGACCATCAGTCCGTCAACCGCTGCCGCATAGGCAAACTGCTCTGAAGTAACATAGAAGATGTTGTCCGGCTTGAACGCATCGGGTCTGCCTGCCTTGGTATATGCCTCTTTCACCACCTCGCGTGCAACCGTATAAACAATCGGGTCGCGGTTGGGAACCAAGAGAGCCGAGTCGTACTGGGCGGTCTTTTTTGCAACCTCGCCCAAGATGTTAAGTGAGGCAATGGTGGCAATGTCAGCAACTGAACCTAAACCCGGGACATAGACAATCGGTTTGCCCATTTCGGTTGCTCTGCCAACCGCCTCTTCAACCGCATCCAAGCCTGCAATCCGGCGGACAAAAAGATGCCTGCCTGCCTTGGCATGTTCAATGAAATAAATCACCAGGGCAAAGAAGACAAGCATTGCCATTAGGATGTTCACCCGCGCCCAGTTGAAGAACTGGGGCGAACTTTTCACCCAGGCGGTGGCTTCACTCCAGAGCGTATCTGAGCAGGAAATCGTGCCGAGGCGGTATTGGTAGCGCTTGCCATCAACCACCCCTTCATCAATATAGTTAGTTTCATTTGGGCTGAGCGCAGCGATAATCACCGGCGCGCAACTCTGTTCGGTCCGTTCAAGAATCAAGGTATCAGCCGGTAGTTGTGAGGGCACCTCAAAGTGAATGGTGATACTCTTGCCACCGTCATTGGGCGTGTCAAAGGCTTTGATAGTGGTCAGATGCACCTGGCTGACAAGGATACCTAAGAAAAGGCTGATTGGTTCCATATCGCTCCTTTGCTTTGCATTACTAATCCTTTAAGGCCTCTTCGCACCGGCATGGCACCGAACCGCATTTTGGACAGCCATTTTTGTATTTTTCACACGCCTTGTTTAGGTCAACACCTGTTAAACTTGCCAGACTGACAAGCCAGGCAAACACATCGGCAAACTCCTCCTCCTTTTCCTTCTGGACATTTTTCCGGAGGGCGCGTGCCAGTTCGCCCACCTCTTCGGCGAACCAGCGGAAGGTGCCATCTTTGCCACGCCGGGTGTCTTTGGCAAAGTAGATTTGCTTTATCAGGTCCTGAAACTCGCTGATTGTCATCAGTCAAGTATTATCAAAACCATAACAATGTCAAGCAATTGTATCGGTCAAAGTCCTGATGCGCCTTTTTACCTGCGGGTACCGTTTGTAATCAAGGCAATGGCAACAGGCGTTTGGGCGGTGAGGGGCAACTGTTTGACAGTTACAGTTGCATAACTGGGAGGGTATCAGAGCGCCTTTCAAGCCGGCTGAAAAAGGGCGTTAGTAATGGGATTTCCGATTATGACCAAAATCACGAGGGGGATAATCCCCGGGCAAAAGTGAAATTTTAATAAGTTGTGAAATTAGGGTATTTAACCCAATTTTACCTTCCTGAATTTTGTGTATTTTTATATACACTTTGGAC
>CAZNRV010000088.1:0-4127 GCA_964575495.1 uncultured bacterium | reverse complement strand
CTCATCTCTTTCTCCTTTCTGAGCGGCTTAGCCGCCCCTTTTCCGAAACGGCCCGACACTTACCCATAATTTAATTATATATCAAAACAGTTTCTTGTCAAGCACCTGTATGAGTCAAGAACATTTGAGACATCTTGCCCTTTTCAGGGCGAGGTAGTGCCTTCGGCACCTGCTAAGGCAGGGTGCCCTGGTAGGGGCTAAGAACTGTTTTGACTAATTCTCAATCACAACCACCGCGGCTGCGTAATTGGCAAGATGGGTGAGACTTAAATGGATAATGCGGTCACCCAATCTTTGCTTAGCCGCTCCGGTTACCGTGATTGTCGGTCTGGTGCGTTCGTTATCGCACACCTCAATCTCCTGCCAGGAAATTGTGCCCCTCAAACCGGTGCCCAATGCTTTGGAAAATGCCTCCTTTGCCGCAAACCGGGCGGCATAAGCAGGGAATTTGTCGACAAGACCCTCGCAAAACCTGACCTCTTGCGCCGTGAATACCCTCCTCGTGAACCGGTCGCCATATTTCTCAATTGCCCGTCTGATGCGACCGACCTCAATTAGGTCAATGCCGATGCCGAAGACCGCCATATCCCGTTAAGTAAAGGTAAAGGTAGAGGTAAAGGTAGAGGTTCTTGAATTAGGATTTAGTGCTTTGAGATTAGAATGGACCATTCAGCCTCTCAATCAGGGGCACAATCTCAAGGATGTCATTAATCTCATAATCGGCACCTGAATTTCTCGTGCCAAAACTGTCGCCATATCGGGCAAACACGGTTATCATCCCCAACTCCTTCGCACCGATAATGTCCCTTTCTGCCCAGTCACCAACCATCACCGCCTCCTGGGGCATAATCTTAAGAAGTTCCAGCACTTTTTCAAACGGCTCCCTTGCCGGCTTCCGCTTGCCGGTGTCATCAAATGTTACTACCACATCAAAGAACCGATCAACGCTTAAGGATGCCAGCCGCATCCAGACCTGGAGTCTGGGCGCATCAGAAACAACCGCCAATTTCAAACCCATCCGGAAAAGTTTAAGCAAGGCAAGATGAACATGGGGATAGGGAACCAGTGCCCCTGCTCGAGCCCGGCGATAGGCGATTATCCCACTTGCCAAAATCCGGTAATCAATATAGCCCAGGACATTCATTAGAAAGTCGTTAAACACCTCCTGGTACTCAATCCCCTTCTCCTCGTAAATCTGATAAATTTTCTCCTTTGCCGCATCGGCGGTCAGGTCCAGCCCCGCATCAATCATCGCCATCACCGCCGCCTCAACCGCCGCATCCTTCCATTTATTGAAATCCACCAGGGTGTTGTCAACATCAAATACAACCGCTTTTACCATTCTTTCATTCCCTTTTTAGCCTACGGACACGCGGGAAATGTTTTGCCAGGCGCTCGTAGGTAGTTTTGAGGTGCTCACTGATAACCTTCGTCTCGCTCAAGAGGGGCATAAAATTGGTATCACCCTGCCAGCGGGGAACAATATGAAAATGGAGATGACCGGTAACACCGGCACCCGCAACCGCACCCAGGTTGGCGCCGATATTGAACCCCTGGGGTTTAAACTCCTTCTTCAGCACCGCAATACCCTTCTGCAACAACTGAAAGACCTCTGCCGCCTCTGCCGAAGTTAAACTCACCAGATTGCTGGTATGGCGGAATGGTGCAACCATCAGATGCCCGCTGTTGTAAGGAAACCGGTTCATCACCACAAAACCCAACCTTCCGCGGTAAAGTATTAGATTGTCCCTGTCCTGAGCGGATTTTTTCAAAACGCAGAAGAGGCAATGCCTTTCATTTTTCCCAGCACCGATGCAATGTAAATATTCTGCCCGCCAGGGTGCCCAGATTTTTTTCATTAGCCGAAAAGCCTGAGTTGCTCCCCCTTTTCACCTTGATGAGCAACTATCTGGGTTTTGTTAGAATCGGGCAAAACCCGAACAACCCCAAAAACACCGTCATAACCCGGTTCAATAATAATTTCGCCTTTGCGCATCAGTTCCACCCCTTGGGCAATTTTTTCTCCAAACCGGGCAATCTCACTGACAGGCACATCCATCAGGATTTCAAATTCACTTCCCAACCCGTTAATCATCTCCTCATACTTTTTACTCACACCCGCGGTATCTCGCCCCACGCCCAACGCCTCGGCGATTATTTCTTCTAAGGGTACCAGATGTTTGAAGGGAATCATATCCTCAGGCACCTCTTCTGGTTTGCGGTCGGCAAGCGCCTCAACCCGATGCAAAACTCCGACGGTCAGACGCCTTCCGCAAACAGGGCAGATGTCACCAGAAATTGTGGACTGCGCCGGTGTTAACCGCACTCCGCACTGCCGGTGCCCATCATAATGATACTTGCCCTCTTCCGGGAAGAACTCAATGGTAAAAAGAAATTTGCTCTTGTCTTTTGTTTTAAGAACCTGCCGAATCTCATCATAATTCAATTCACAGTTAAATACATTTGCCTCCCTGCCCAGTCGGCTTGGCGAATGGGCATCGGAATTGGAGATAAGGGTCTTTTTATCCAAAGTGGAAAGGCGCCAGTTCATCGGCGGGTCAGAAGAGAGCCCGGTCTCCACCGCAAACACCTCATCGGACAGGTCGCCGAAGCATTCCTCAAATGAATCAAAACCGGAATTGGCGCCATAAAGGGAAAACCATGGGGTCCAGATGTGCGCGGGCACAATAAAAGCTTTAGGTTCAATTTCCAAGACCCGCGCCATTAGCTCATAACTTGAAAGGCTCAGTGAAGGTCTGCCATCTGCACCAAGTTTACCATATTTGCCCAAAACATCATTGATACTCATGGCGCTTTCAAGGCTAGGGACAAAAATCATATTGTGGATCCGGCGGAGTCTACCGCCAGCCGAGTAGATGTTATTTACTTCGGTATTGACGATGAAATAGATGTCTTCATAAACATAAAGACCATTGCCTGCCGGCTTTAAATACCTTTTCAGCGACTCAAAATATTGAGGATGGGTGAAATCACCGGTAGCCATCAGTTTAATCCCCTTCTGCCTTGCCGCCCGGGCAATCGCCGGAATCTCCATTTCCTGACTCGTTGCCCGGGAGAATTTGGAGTGGATGTGTAAATCTGCAATGAAGCGCATAGCCTATTTTACCTTTCCTGGTCTGAATATCAAATCCATCATTTCAATTTCTTTTTTGCCACAACCATCATTCTTGTTGTAAAAGGACCAACCGGCAGGAACCCGCCGTGATGATAAAAGTAAATCTCAGCAAAACCAGCATCCTTCAACGCCCCGCGCACCTCCTCCTGAGAATATGCCCGCTCCTCATGCACCTCCTCATATTTCTCACCCGGCGAGCCATCAGGCATTTTCTCCCAGAAGACGAGGTGCAACCTTGATATCCTTGTTTTGGGTTCAAAGCGGCTCTGCCAGATGGAAACCAGTTCCGGTGTTTCCCGCGTGATTGTCCTTGTCCCCCAGTGCCGTTCCAGTCCGAAAACGGTATTCATATCAAACACAAATATCCCGCTATTGACGAGCGCACGTTGAACGCACTCAAAGCAGCGCACAAGGTCCTCCTCGGTCAATAGATAGTTGATGCTGTCATAAAGAGAGATTGCCGCATCGACCTGCTGGGCGAGAACAAAATCCCGGATGTCGGCACACACCACCTCAATCGGTAGAGCGCCTCTCTTCTCCAAAAGCACCGCCAGCATCGCCCTTGACCGGTCAACCCCGATAACCCGATAACCCCGTTCTGCCAAGATTATGGTGGGAATCCCGGTTCCGCACGCCAGGTCAAGCACCTGCCTGGGCGACGCCCGGAACCGCTTGAATATTTTCAGGACATAGTTAACCCAGCCCGGATAGTCCACATAGCGCTGCATAAACTGGTCATAAAATCGGGCAAACCGGGAAAAAGGGACATCCATAATATTCAATATTAACAGCTATCAGTCACCTATTCAATAGAAAAATTTTGCCAGTTATCAGTGATTAGTGCTTATAACTTGTAACCTTCGCTGCGTAACCTCGCACCGGTCCTTTTCTTGACCGCCGTCTTTGTCACCTTCTTCTCTAAACCTTGACAAGATTTGTTACAGGGAAGGTTCATAGTAACCAGGGGATTGTTGGTTTGAGGTATATGAAG
>CAZNRV010000087.1:0-9106 GCA_964575495.1 uncultured bacterium | reverse complement strand
TATGATTCGGTTCATGGCAAATTTAAGGAGAAGGTGAGCGCTGAGGGTGATGAGCTGGTGATTGGGGGCAGGAGGGCAAAGGTCTTTGCTATCAAGAACCTTGCAGAGTTGCCCTGGAAAAACCTGAATGTTGATATTGTTTTGGAATCAACCGGTCTTTTCCGCAGTTATGATAAGGCGAGCGGTCATCTCACTGCCGGTGCGCGCAAGGTTGTTATTTCTGCGCCGCCAAAGGGTGAGGGGATAAAGTCAATCGTGATGGGTGTGAATCAGGACTCATATGACCCGAAAAAAGACCAGATAATCTCCAACGCCTCCTGCACGACTAACTGTGTGGTGCCGGTTGCAAAGGTGCTGCACGAGCGGTTCAGAATCGTAAATGGTTATATGACCACGGTTCATGCCTATACCAATGACCAGCGGATTCTTGATTTGCCCCATTCTGACCTGCGCCGGGCAAGGGCAGCAGCGGTTTCAATGATTCCGACATCAACCGGTGCGGCAAAACTGATCGGGGTCATCTTTCCTGAACTGAAGGGCAAGATTGATGGGATGGCAATAAGGGTGCCAACCCCGGATGTGTCAATTGTTGACCTTGCCTGTGTGGTTGAGAAAAAGACCAGTGTTGAGGAGGTCAATTCTGCATTCAGAGATGCTGCAGAACGGGAACTGAAGGGAATTTTGCAGTATGAGACCGCACCATTGGTTTCAGTTGACCTGGTGGGCAATCCGCATTCGGCGATTTTTGATGCGGGATTGACAGCGGTTGTTGATGGCAACCTGGTCAAGGTTTATGCCTGGTATGATAATGAGTTCGGTTATGCGTGCCGGCTGGTTGACCTGATTCTTTATATTGCCGAAAGGCTTTAGAGGATGCCCAAGGTCTCGTTGCGTGCGCTTGAGGTTAAGGGACGACGGGTTTTTGTCCGGGTTGATTTCAATTGCCCTTTGAATGAGAAGGGCGAGATTACTGATGACACCCGCATCCGAGCATCTCTGCCCACAATCAGGTTGCTCTTGGAAAATGGTGCGACTGTGGTTCTGGGTTCCCATTTAGGTAAACCAAAGGGCAAGCCTGACAAGAGGTTCAGCCTGAAACCGGTGGCGGAGCGCTTAGAAGAGCTTATTGGCAAAAGGGTGTATTTTGCACCTGACTGCATTGGTCCAGAGGTGGTAAGGTTTCTGAACCAGGTCCCGGCTAATGGGCTTGTCCTCTTGGAGAACCTGCGCTTTCATCCGGGTGAGGAAAGGAACGATTATGACTTTGCCAAGGCGCTGGCATCACTGGTTGATTTATATGTTAATGATGCTTTTGGCACCGCGCACCGCGCACATACCTCAACCGCGGGTATGCCGGCATTTTTCTCCCTGCCCGCGGCTGGGCTCTTAATGGAAAGGGAACTGAGTTATCTCACCCCTTTACTGGGCAATCCGGTTCGTCCCTATGTGGTGATAATCGGCGGTGCCAAGGTTTCTGACAAGGCGGGCGTGATTAAAAACCTGTTACCTAAGGTTGACCGGTTGCTGATCGGCGGCGGGGTGGCATTCAACTTTCTGCGGGCGCGCGGGCTGGAAATCGGAAAGTCAATCTATGAACCGGAACTGATGGCGGAGGTGGAGCAACTGATAAACGAGCCCAAACTGATGCTGCCGGTGGATGTGGTGGTGGCAAAGAGTGCGGATGCGTCTGAACCAAGAATTGTGCGGGTTGAGGATATTGGTGCTGATGATATCGGGCTGGACATCGGCAAAGAGACCGTTGCCATGTTCAATGAGGTAATTGCGGCAGCGAAGACGATTGTCTGGGCAGGACCAATGGGGATGTTTGAAAAGGAGCCCTTTTTCCAAGGAACCTTTGCTATCGCGCAGGCGCTTGCAAGGGCAACCGCAATGGAGGCTACGACTGTTATCGGTGGTGGTGATACCGGCGCGGCTCTGAAAAAGGCAGAGTTAAGTGAGAAGATAAGCCATATCTCAACCGGCGGTGGTGCCACACTTGAGTTCCTTGAGGGCAGAGACCTGCCGGGCATTGCCGCGCTTGCTGAGGCAGAGTGATGCTTACACGCTTACTTGTTGCCGGCAACTGGAAGATGAACAAGGTTCCGAATGAGGCAAGGGAGTTTGCCCGGCAGTTGCTGACAAGGGTGAGTGCCAGTGCTACTGTTGAGGTGGCGGTTTTCCCGCCCTTTACCTCAATTCCGGCAGTGGCTGAGGTTTTGCAGGGCACGCATATTAGTTATGGAGCGCAGAATATGCACTGGGAGAGCAAGGGTGCATTTACCGGTGAGGTTTCTCCGGTTTTTCTTAAAGAGCTGGGCTGCACCTACTGCATCATCGGGCATTCTGAGCGTCGCCATTTCTTTGGTGAAGGCGATGAGGCCTGCAATCTCAAGGTGCGGGCAGCACAGGCTTATGGTCTGAAAGCGGTTCTCTGCTGCGGTGAGACCTTGCAGGAGCGGCAGGGTGGTGAGACCTTCAGCGTGGTCAAGCGGCAGCTGGAAAAGGGGCTGAAAGGAATTCCCCAGCCCGATTTCGAAATCGCTTATGAGCCAGTCTGGGCGATCGGGACAGGGCAGAATGCAACCCCGGAACAGGCGCAGGAAGTTCATTCCTGGATAAGGCATTGGCTTGATGACAATTATCCTGCTGGGGCAAAGGCGGTGCGAATCATCTACGGTGGTAGTGTCAAGCCTGAGAATGCCAGCACCTTGTTGCAGGAGCCTGATATTGACGGGGTACTGGTCGGCGGTGCCAGTTTGGACTTAGAGGATTTCCTGGCAATTGCTAATGCCTATCCTGGTCGAAAGGAGAGATGACAACTCTTGACTTGTGTATTGATTGTGTTATGCTTAGACAAATAAAGGAGAAAATGTTATGTATGCGGTACTGATATTTCTGCATCTTTTAGTGGCAATCCTTTTGGTGCTGGTTGTTTTAATACAACAGCCCCAGAAGGGTGGCTTAGGCACAATATTCGGTGGCGGTGAATCGATATTTGGCGGCAGTGGTGCTGCGCCCTTTATGGCAAAGATTACCAGCGCGCTGGCAGTGGCTTTTATGCTGACCTCACTCGGACTGGTTCTGTTTTCTGCTCGCCGAATTAGGACAGCAACCGGCATAGTGCATTTGGGAACAAAGTCGGTAAATGTTGTTGAGATTGAGAGGGAAGATGTACGCGGTAGTGAACATTGGCGGTTTTCAATACTTGGTTAAACCCGGAGAGCTGGTCACTGTTCCACGGCTTGATAGTGAGCCGGGGAGCACGGTCAGGTTTGATGATGTCTTGATGGTACGAACCGATGAGAAGGCGATTATTGGGACACCAAAGGTCGCCGACTCTTATGTGGAGGGAAATATCGTTGACCATATCCACAGGGAAAAGGTGACTGTTTACAAGTTCATCCGCAGGGAAAACTATCGGCGGAAAAAGGGACACCGGCAGCTGATGACCAGGGTCAGGATAACGAAAATCAACTATGCTGAATAAGCATTTAATAAGCGGTGTCCGAGTAAAAGACACGAGGGAAAGGAAGATAATGGATAGGACTGTAGAAAAAGGCTGTTTAACAATCTTTGAAGGGAGGAAAAGGTTATGAAGCAGACCAGACAGAATCAGGGAAAAACCGCGGGTTTGACCGCAATCCAGAAAATCGAGAAGCTGGGTAAGAAGGTTGCCAGTATGACCCAGGCGGAATTGGCGCGAGCGGTTGGCGTTTCCCGCGAACGAATTCGTCAGTTAGTGCCGCGGATGAAAATCAAACCGGGACAGCGCATAGTTGCGTGGCATCGGACAGTTTCCCGGCCAGAGAGACTGGTGATGTTGAAGATGCAGGAGGATGGAGTCCCGCTCAGCGACATTGCCAAGAAGTACGGCGTGAGTGAATATCATGTCCGGGAGGCTATCCGGCTGACAAGGGAAGAACTGAATATTAAAAGGGGTCGCGGCAGACCACGTAAACGAGTGCAATAGATAACTGGGCGATACACGAGTTGAACGTGTGACCTCTGGTATGTGAGACCAGCGCTCTAACCAGCTGAGCTAATCGCCCTTTTAATAATATAAGATAGTTGGGAAAAAGTCAAGCACCGGTAAGGAATTGAACTCCAGCAGGAGGTAATGGAAGCTTCTGCAAGAGGGATTGGGCGGTTGCAATTCCCTCGAGGTCGTTTAGACGCTGATACAACCGTAATGCCTCTTCAAAGTTCTGCCGGGCTTCTTCAAGGAGATTTGATTCCAATAGATAACAACCAAGTTTAATACGGCAGTCGGCTTCGCCCCGCTTGTTGTTGATACTGCGGAATAAATTCAGTGCCTGGTTAAAATTTTCCCGGGCAAGCAGTTTTTCACCCAGTGCCTGATATACCTCTCCAATTGCAGAATTAAGTCGTGCCTGCAAGGCGTAGTCATTGATTTCCTGTGCAATCTCTATGCCCTTGTCCAGTTGGGTTTTTGCCTCTGATAATCTTCCTTGAGAACGGAGGACCAAGCCGAGATGAAGTAAATCGTAGCCAGCCTCCCGGTTCATTTCCAGTTCTTGGTGCTGATTCAATGCCTGAGAGAGTAAATTTAATGCCTGGTCCCATTCCTGATTCATTGCATGAATTAAACCTGCCTCGGCAGTCGCATCGGCTTTTATGTTTCTGTCAATAACCTTACGGTTGATACTGTGCAACTGTTCAAGAATGCGCAGGGCGTTATTGGTGTCGTCAGCGGTCCGATAAGCCCGGCAGAGTTCCAGGAGTGCCTGCAACTGATGACGGTGGTCTTTGTGCCTACGCGCAGATTCAAGGCCCTGTTTTATTGTGGCAATAGCTTTCTCGTGGTCGGTCTGAATGATGTAAAGTCGTCCTAAGTGTATCAGACTTGCCGTGAGTTCGGTTTGATTCCCTGAATGTCGGCTGAGGTTCAGCGCCTCTGTCAGGAGCTTTTCAGCTTCAGGAAGGGAATAATGAAGCAGGCAGTTGACCGCAAGACCAAGGAGGTTGCGGGCTATTAATTTGGTATCATTGACGCGACGGGCAAGGGTAAGTCCTTGTGAAAAGAACTCACGGGCAATGTCAATCGCATTGCTGCGTTCATGGGCGAGTGCCAGTTCGTGCAGGACCTGGGCCTGACCCCGGAGAAAGTTGATGTCGCGATAGATGCGCAGTGCCCTTTCAAAGGCATCGATTGCCCTTTTATAATCGTTTTGGGTGCGATGAATTGTGCCGATTGCGCTGAGATTCTGGGCTTCGCTGAGCCGGCTGTGGGTTTCGCGGGCAAGATGGAGTCCATCCTCATAAGCGGCGCGAGCTTTGTCAACATCTCCTTGGACAAAAAGGATGTCACCGATGGCAGTATAAAGAGCAGCGGCAACAGGGTGATTGCCGGTTTCTTCAAAGAGCCGGATGGCAGCCCGATAATGCTCGATTGCTTTGCTGGGCTGATTTTCTTGTTCAAGCACCTCTGCCAGTCTGACGAGTGCCTTTGCTTGGAAATCGTGGTTTTTAATTGATTCTGCCAGTTGAACTGTCTGGTGTAAAAGGAGTTTTGCCCTTTTGATATTACCGGCTTCCTTTTCAAGACCGGCAAGGAGATAAGAGGCAGCCGCAAGCCCGGGTTTGGTATTGGTTTTTTTGGCAAGTGAAATCGCCTGATTTAATTCGTGTTGTGCCTCCACTTTACGCCGATTGAGTATCAGGCAGCCGGCGCAGAGGATATTAAGGGCAACCAGCTCGCTGCCTTTTGCCTTTGATTTTGCTTCCTGCCAACGGTTCAGAGCCTTTTCCCAAGCGCTGTGTTCGACAAACTTCAACCCCGCTTCAAACAACTGCGTCAGTGCTCGGTTCGGAGTGGAAGGCAAGCCGTTGAGATAAACAATCCCGAGACGACGCTGCAACTGGTGCAGACGGGCATAATGCTTGGCATGGGCAAGGGGTTCTGTGTGTGCAAGTTCAACCTCAAGTTCAAGCAGACGCTGGTCATACCGCCTTTTTCTCAAAAGGTAAAAGATGAGTGCACCCAAACCGGCACCGATTAAAAGACAAAGAAGGTAAATCACTTCTTATAATAATATCAAAAATGTAATGGGCAAATTTTTCATTGGTGGTTTTCGGGATTTTCTTGACAGGTCCTGATAAAGGTTTAGGATTGCCTGATGCTACCGGTGCTTTTAAGTATAGGCAATTTTCAACTTTATTCCTACGGGGTCATGCTTTTCATCTCGTTTGCCTTGGGGATATGGATTGTAGAAAGGCGGGCAAGGCGACTCGGAGTAGAGTCCAAGAAGATTACCGATTTAGCCTTGTGGATTCTGCTCGCCGTAGTGCTGGGCTCCAGGCTTTTTTATGTGGCTTTTCACTGGGATGAATTCAAGAATGACCTCGTTGGTATTATCAGGTTCTGGGGTAATCCGCCCGGTCTTTCCGGTTTGATGTTTTATGGCGGGTTTCTGGGTGCGTTTATTGCCGGACTGGTCTTTGTCCGGGTCAACCGGCTGCCGTTACTTAAACTATTGGATGCGGTTGCACCTGCGATTGTTTTGGGTGAAGGTTTCACCAGAATTGGCTGTTTTCTGAATGGCTGCTGTTTTGGCAAACCTACCAGCTCATTTTTAGGGGTGGTGTTTCCAACCGGTTCTGCTGCCGGTGCCCGGTTTCCAAATCAGGCGATTCACCCAACCCAGCTTTATTCATCCTTTGCCGGCTTTGTCCTTTTCGGGCTGGCACTGATTCTTGAAAGGAAAAGGCTGAAATCCGGGGTGCTTTTTGCCGTCATTCTTATTCTATACTCCCTTTTCCGGTTCGGGATTGACTTTGTCCGTTTCTATGAGAATGCGGCTAACTTCTGGGTAAATCAGATAGTTTCGCTTGTCCTTGCGCTCGTCGGTTTGATTCTCGTATTTATCTTTTTGCGAAGGAAATGACAATCAGCGACTCGGTGCTCAGCCAGGTTAAATTTCTGTTTCGTGCGCTTGCCGATTTTGCTTTTCCGCCAGTCTGTTATGGCTGCGATGAGGAAATTGAAACAGGGCTTGTGTGCGACTCCTGCCGGCTTTTCCTTTTTACCAGTGAACTGGATGTCTGCTGTCGTTGCGGTCGTCCCTGTCTGCCAGATGCTGGTGTGTGCGGCAGGTGCGATTTGCCTTTGAGTTTAAGCAGGGTGCGGGCGGTGGGTGTTTATCAGCCACCTTTTCAGGGTCTGATTCATGCGCTAAAGTATTCGGAAAAGACCGCGCTGGTGCCGATTCTGGGCAGTGCGCTGGCATTATTGCTTGAGCAGGACAGCCAGTTGAAAAGGGCGCATGGAATTTGTGCGGTGCCTCTGCATCCGGCAAGGTTAAGGGAAAGGGGTTATAATCAGGCATATCTTTTGGCTAAAGAGGTTTCCAGTATTACTGAAGTGTCTTTGTTTGACCCGCTTGTCAGGAAAAGGAATACCGAGAGTCAGACCATGATGAAGGATGATTCAGAAAGGATAGAGAATGTCCGGGATGCCTTTAGAGTCAAGCCAGGGGTAAAATTAGGGGGCGAAAGATTGATTTTGGTGGATGACGTAATGACAACCGGTGCGACAATTTCTGCAGCCGGGGCTGAGTTGTTAAATGCTGGTGCGGAAGAGGTTATGGGACTGGTGCTGGCAGCTGCAATTTGCCCAAAAGATAAGGGTTGAGGCTGTCACGCAGGGCGTGGAAAAGTGGAAGATGGGCAAGCTTAACCGCACCGGCACGAGGCGGATTAATACGCAAAGGGTTGACTGGCGAACCATATTTGCGGACTTCATAATGAAGATGGGGTCCAGTGGAAAGTCCAGTTGAACCAACATAGCCGATTATCTGTCCCTGGCTGACCGGCATTTCTGACTTTACCCCTTTGGCAAAGCCGCTTAAATGACCGTACCGGGTTTCATAACCATCACGATGACCAATCCTGATTAGCTTTCCATAACCGCCTGACCAGCCGGCAGAAATAATCCTACCATCAGCAACGCAGGAAACCGGGGTTCCTTTTGGTGCGGCATAGTCAATGCCCTGGTGGGTTGCCGGGATGCGTCGGATCGGATGGAAGCGCCTGCCGAAGAATGATGAGATGCGGGAAAAGCGCAGGGGCGATTTGAGAAATGTCTTGCGCATTGAAAGACCATCAGAGTTGTAATAGTCGGTTGCGCCATCTGGGTCGGTGAATCTGAATGCAGAAAAGTCGCAGATAAGACCCTTATACCTGGCTGCGATTATCGGGGCATAACCTAAAAATACCGAGTCAGCATATTTTTTGGCGACAAGAATGATAAATGAGTCGCCTTTCTGGGTTTCAGAAAAGAAGTCAATCTCCCAGTCAAAGATATCGGTATAGGAGGCAATCAAAGTTGGTCTTTCACCCAGGTCAATCAACGCCTGATAAAGTGAGGTTTTGATTTCGCCTTTGATGAGCACTGGCAGCAATTGAATTTCCCGGGTATTGAGCGCGACGCGAAAGGGGATGGATTCAATCTCAATCTGATAAATAGAGTCATAACTGCGCCAGTACTGGATTTGAAAGAGCGTGTCCTGGCGATAAAAAAGGATAAGGCTGTCATTGGGTCGCATCAGGCGGAAGTTGAACCCAAACTCACGCAGCGCTTTAATGGTGCTGTCTGCAATTTTTGGCGGCACGCCGGCGCGGTTTAAAACAAATGGCAGGATTTCATCAGGCTGGACAGCAAAGGATTTGGTTGTAATTTCAGGTGCTGGCGATGCTTCCAGAGAAGGTTTTGGTCTTTTTGTTTTACGAAAGATGATAAAGGTGATGACAGCAGAAAGGGCTAATATGAGAATGAGAAATATAAGCGTTTTATTTCCTTTCGGTCTTTTCTTTGGTGCGGGCACAAGCAGAGGTCTGGTTTGGAGCATAATGGGTATGATACTGATATATGGCAATCTGGCAATAAAGGGTTAATTTCAGTTTGACAAGGTTTTGAAAGGTAGTTTCATTCTTAAACCTAAAAGCTGAATTGGATTTAATACCGGTTTTGAGCCACTTTTTTTAATAAAGCACAATTTTACCCAGGGGGTTACCCCTTAGGCAAAAGGCGATTTGACATAAGATACGAAAATGCGAGTGTTAGAAAAATATTTAGAGGGATAAATAG
>CAZNRV010000086.1:0-6091 GCA_964575495.1 uncultured bacterium | reverse complement strand
AAATGGTTCTCCTGAGCCCAGCATATCCACAATACCACGGTAGCAAATATCACCGAAAAAAAAACAATCCGCATCATTGATTAAGCAAGTTTAAACCGATTACGGTAAAATGCAAGAGGTTCTTGTGTCCACGTTCGCCCTAAGCGTCCTTGGAACCACAGGTTAATAAGATAAGCTGAAATCAAACTCGTAGGGTGACATAAATAAAAATTATCAACGACTCAGAAATATCATCAAAATACCGGCCTCTTTCTTTTTTATATTTATAATTGAACCTATTGTGTTTGTGTCACCAATGCGTTTCGATACAACTGCTTAATTTCCGCCACCTACTCTGCCGGTGTTCTGGTTGTCGTGATGAAACTTGGGCCAGGGGCTGTTAGCAAGTGTCCCTGAGCCCTGAATCGCATAGAGATATCCATCACTGGACCCAATGTAAACAGTGCCATCAGGACCGATTGCCGGCGAAGAACAGGTAAAATCACCAGGTGCGAGTTGGCACCTTAACCTGCCATCAGGGCTGACAGCATAAAAACCATCACCGCCCATATATGAAACCCAATCAGTATTAACAGCAGGAGTAGAGGCGGTGCAACTCCAGCCTGGAGGAATCCAGGTGCGCCATCTTATCGAGCCGTCAGGATTAATTGAGTAAACGGTGCCCCAATATGTTAATAGATAGATTGCTCCATCTGAATTTATTACCGGTGAAGTTGATTCATCATCAAGGGCGGTGCGCCATTTCAAAGTGCCATCCGGATTAATAGCATAAAGATAGTAGGAATTGCCATCATAAAATCCCGCGCATATTATTACCGCCCCATCTGCAGTGATGGCTGGCGAAAAAAAGGATATATCGTTACCAAGTGGTATCCGCCATTTAAGGTTGCCTTCGGGAATTATTGTCAGGTAAAGCGGTCTTGACCAGGCCGTAAGCCGGGCATTTTTATCCTGTGCCTGCACTTTGACCTGATAGTTTCCCGGATTAACCCAGCTGTGATTCATTGCTACCGATTCACCAGATGGAACGAAACAACTCCATGCTGATGTATCACCATCACTCCAAGAGAATCTGAGAGCGAGGCTATCTCCTTCCGGGTCAAATGCGATTGCGGTAAAGCAATAGTTGAGATTCGGACCGCCAATTGTAACACCAGTTGGCGATTCAGGACATTGGGGCGGGCTGTTCTTACAAAAAGGGGTTATTGCCATTATTAGGGTCAGGAAAAAAGATAGCAAACCTTTTTATCGCCCTTTAAGTCAATAATAATATAATTGGGAATGGTAATGTGTCAATTCTTAGTTGACAGGGGCGCCAGGTTTTTTATATTGCTCTGGTGCGTATCGCTGGCGGAATTCTCAAAAGGAAGAGGCTATTTTATCCGGGTTCAGGCGTGCGACCGACAAAGAACATGACAAGGCAGGCAATTTTCAATGTACTTGGTGAATCGGTAAAGGACGCACGCATCTGCGACCTTTTTGCCGGTGGCGGTGCGCTTGGGATTGAGGCGATTTCGCGCGGGGCAATTGAGGCGGTTTTTGTTGAGAAAAGCAAAAAGGTGCTGTGGTTTCTGAAGGAGAATATTGCCGGGCTGAAAAATGTCAGAATAATAAAGGGTGATGTTTTTACAGTTATGCCAAGGTTAAAGGACAAGGGGTTTGACATTGTCTTTGCTGACCCGCCTTACAGTCAGGGTTTGGCAAAAAGGTTGGTTGCGGTGGTGGCGCAGAACCGGCTGGTAAAGGTGGGTGGTCTTTTAATCCTTGAACACAGCCAGCGTGATTTGCCGGATGTACCTCAAGGCTGGGAGAAAATAAAAACAAAGAGTTATGGTGAAAGTTTGGTAACATTTTTCAGGAGGATAAAATGAAAACAGCGGTTTATCCAGGAAGTTTTGACCCGATAACATTCGGTCATCTGGATGTGATTAAAAGGGCGGGCAGACTATTTGACGAAATAATTGTCGGGGTGGCAAAAAGAGAGGAAAAGAACCCGCTTTTTTCCTGGGAGGAGCGGATTGAACTGACCAAATTGGCGACGCAAGAGATGAGGTGCGTAAAGGTTGAAGGGTTTGACGGGTTGTTAGTTGATTTTGTCCGGGCAAAAGGTGCGTGTGCGGTTATCAGGGGTTTGCGGGCGGTAATGGATTTTGATTATGAGTTTCAGATGGCATTGACTAACCGCAAACTGGCAGAAAATGTTGAGACGGTGTTTTTTGTCCCTTCAGAAAAGTATTTTTATCTCAGTTCCTCCTTGGTGCGGGAGCTGGCGCGGGCAGGCGGTGAACTGACCTGTTTTGCACCCAAGGTGGTAATTGAGGCACTGAAGAGAAAACTGGGCAGATAGATGCGGTTTGTTGATGAGGCGGTAATATCGGTCAAGGCAGGCGATGGTGGCAGGGGCTGTATCTCTTTCCGGCGGGAAAAGTTTGTGCCCAGAGGAGGACCTGATGGTGGTGATGGTGGTGATGGTGGCTCGGTGATTTTAAGAGGTGATGAGCATCTCCAGACCCTTGCCGATTTTCTTTATCACCGGCGTTATCAGGCAGAAAGAGGTCAGCACGGGATGGGCAAGGGCAGGCACGGCAGAAATGGTGCTGATGTTATTCTGCCCGTGCCCTTGGGAACCGAGGTTTATGATGTCTTGATCCGTGAGAAATTAGGTGAAATCTTGCAAGCCGGACAGGAGTTAATTGTTGCTAAGGGCGGCAAGGGCGGTAGGGGCAATGCCCATTTTGTTACTGCTGTTGACCAAGCACCAAGAAGGGCAGAACCTGGGGGAAAGGGTGAGGAGCGGAGCCTAAGACTAATTTTGAAGCTTCTTGCAGATATTGGAATTGTCGGACTGCCCAGCGTGGGAAAGTCAACCCTTTTGCGCGCTCTTACTTCTGCCAAACCCAAGGTTGCCGATTACCCCTTTACCACGATTACTCCCAATCTGGGTGTGCTCAAGGATAAAAACCTTCGTTTTACCATTGCCGATATGCCCGGAATTATTAAAGGTGCGCATCAGGGAAAAGGTTTGGGATTGAGGTTTTTAAGACATATCGAACGGACAAAGATGTTAATCTACGTTATCGATGTGGCAGCGGGAAACCCGAAAGGTGATTTTGGACAGTTGCAGGAGGAGTTAAGACTTTATGACCCGGAATTGCTTAAGCGTCCGGCAATCTTGGTGCTAAATAAAACCGACCTTTTGGGCAAAAGACGCCCAAGGATAAAAGTAGAGATGCCATCGGTCTGGGTTTCTGCACTATTAGGTAATGGGCTTGATAAGTTGCAGAAGTTGATTGCTGAATGCTTTCCTTCTTGAATTAATGAATAACGAACTCTTCTTTGACCTCTATGCGATTGAGCGAATGACAGAGTTCAGGTTGAAAGGTCTTTTGGAGCGATTTAGACTTCCCGAGGCTATCTTTGGTGCTGAACAGAAGGATTTAATGGCGGTGCCTGGAGTTGATGAAGACCTGGCAAAGGCGATTTTATCATATCAGCGCAGCAAGGAAATTGCCCAGCGCATCAAACAGGCAAAAAATCTGGGAGTGCGGGTGATAAGTTATCTTGATGAAAAATTTCCCGTCAACCTCAAAGGGGTTGCGCATATGCCGCCTGTGCTGTTTATCCGCGGGGAGATTAAGGAAAATGACCGGCAAGCAGTAGCGGTTGTGGGAACGAGGAGACCTTCTCATTACGGGTCCCAAGTTGCGGAAAATTTGGGACTGGAACTGGCAGCAGCAGGCATAACGGTGATTAGCGGTCTGGCACGCGGGATTGACACCTATGCACACAAGGGGGCACTTAATGGTAATGGCAGGACAATTGCGGTCTTGGGTTGTGGGATCGATGTCTGTTATCCACCAGAGAACCGGCAGTTATGCGAGGCGATTGTCAGGCAGGGTGCGGTAGCTAGCGAGTATCCGTTAGGTATGGAACCTTTAGCGATGAACTTTCCCAAACGGAACCGAATTATCTCAGCGTTGTCAATAGCGGTGGTGGCGGTAGAAGCAGGAGAAAGGTCAGGGGTGTTGAATACCTGCGTTTGGGCAAAAGAACAGGGACGAATGATTTTTGCAGCACCAGGCAGAATCGGAGATGAAAGAAGTATCGGTACCAACCGGCTGATTCGGGATGGTGCAAAGATTTTGACCGCAACCAGTGATATCCTTTCCTGGCTGGGAGTTAAGGTTGCAGGGATGCCGTTAAAGGAAGTGGTGCTTGCAGAGGAGGAAAAACCCCTGTTGGAGTTAATTAAAAATGATCCTGTGCATATTGATGAGATATGTGAAGCGCTGGGAATACCGATGGCAGAACTTTTGAATCTGCTCTTTCAACTTGAGGTAAAGGGAATAATCAAGCAAATACCCGGAAAGTTTTTCGTCCGGGCCGGTTAGTCGGCAGTAACCTCCAAACTGATATCTGCCGCCGGTGCGGAGTGAGTCAAAGCGCCAACAGAGATAAAGTCAACACCGGTGCGGGCAATCGCCTGGATATTTTTCAAGGTAATGCCGCCTGACGCCTCAAGTTTCGCCTTACCAGCAGTAATCTGAACTGCCCGTCGCAGTTGCGGAATAGTCATATTGTCAAGCATAATCCGTTTGGCACCCGCAGCCAGTGCCGCACGCAGTTCATCAATGGTTTTTACTTCAATTTCAACCGGCAGGCGGCTTTGCTGACACCGGGCAAGAGCCTCCTCAACCGAACCAACAAAAGCAAGGTGATTATCTTTAATCAGAATCATATCATAGAGCCCCTGACGATGGTTTTTACCACCGCCGCAACGAACAGCATATTTTTCGAGCTGACGCCAGCCCGGCAGGGTTTTACGGGTATCGAGGATTACTGCCCGTGTTCCCTTGATCCGAGAGACAAATTTGGCGGTCTGGGTGGCAATGCCGGATAGATGACGGATGAAGTTAAGGGCGGTGCGTTCAGCGACGAGAATTGAACGGGCAGAGCCATTGATCCTTGCCAGCACTGCACCCCGACGGAAGCGGCTCTTGTCCAAGTAAAATGGTTCAAACTGGATGCGACGGTCAACTGCTTTAAAAACCTGACCACAAATTTTAATCCCAGCAAGGATACCAGTGCAGCGGGCAACAAGATGGGCAGCAGCCCTTTGCTTTTGCGGAACTAAGAGGCGGGAGGTAACATCACCAGAACCAATGTCTTCCTCAAGTGCTGCTTTGATGAGTTGATTTAGAGTCATAATTACAATACCTTCACTTTTTTTCTATACCTTTAAGTTCGCTCTCAAGCCGGTGGCGACGTTCGCCAAGCTTAGCTTCCTCTTGCCGCAGTCGCTCCAATTCCGCTTCGATGCGTTTGCGGGTCTCCCTTTCCTCTTTAGCCCGCTGCGCTGCCGCTTTACGCTTTTCCTCCTGAAGTTGACGCATAACCTGGGCACGCGCCTCAAACTCGACCTGAAGTTGAACTAACCTTTCGTTTAATTTAGCCTCTTCGTCCTGAAGATTCTTTAGTTCTGATTCCATGCGCATTCGTTCTTCAGTTAACTCCTTGACCTTTTGTTCTGCCAGCTTGTACGCTTCTTCGGTCTTTTTCCGCTCGCTCCCGAGCTGCGCCCTTAGGTCTGCCTCAAGTTGGGCGCGCTGCTCATTGAGTTTCCGAATTTCCTCCTCGAGTTTTCTGCGTTCTGCCTCAGCCGCCTTTTTCGATTCCGCTTCGGTGCGAGCACGCCTTTCGGCAATCTTATTTAATTCCCCTGCCAGTTTCTTCAGTTCCGCTTCAATGCGTATCTTTGCTGTACTTGCCTCCTTTGCCTCCTGTTGTGCCCGCTTTTGAGTCTCTTCGGTCTTTTTCCGCTCGCTCCCGAGCTGCGCCCTTAGGTCTGCCTCAAGTTGGGCGCGCTGCTCGTTGAGTTTCCGGATTTCTTCCTCAATCTGTCTTAACTGAGCAGTAAACTGATTCCTGATCTCGCTTTCTTTTCTTGACAGGTCTTCGGCAGCCCGCTGCGCTGTTTCCCTCGTTCTTTTTTCGATCTCAAGTCGTGCCTTGAGATCTTTTTCAAGTTGAAGTCGTTTTTCGGTAAGTTTTTGGGCTTCCTCGTCAAGTTTAGCCGTCGCCACCTGAATTT
>CAZNRV010000085.1:0-9106 GCA_964575495.1 uncultured bacterium | reverse complement strand
ATTAAATATAGTTAGATATTTAACTGAAAGGTATTATGGTAATTATTAATGATTGCGGTTAAGTAAAATGTGTTGACTTTTGGTCTATTGTGCAATAGAATAAGAATATGAGAGTCGGCCTGCCCCGCGCACTGCTTTATTACCGCTATGGCAAGTTGTGGGAGCGGTTTCTTGATGGGTTGGGTGCGGAGGTGGTTTTAAGCCCGAAGACCGATGAGGCGATTTTAGATAAAGGTCTTGCCTGTGTTTCAAGTGAGGTGTGCCTGCCCATCAAGGTTGTTGCCGGACACATCGTTGAGCTGAGAGACAGGGTGGATGCGATATTTTTTCCGCGACTGAACTGGCTTCACGATCGACTTTATGCCTGCCCGAAGATGATCGGAATTGTTGATGTTGCTCGGATGTTCTTGAATGATGAGGTGCGGTTGATTGCGCCCACGATTAATGGCAATTTTACCCGAGCACATATCCTTGCCGGTTTACAGATTTGTCCAAATCTGTTCAAGGTCTGGCAGGCTTGGCGCTCTGCAGTTCATCGTAAAAGCCCGAGGGCCGAGGACCGGGGACCGGTCGCCCGTCTTCCGTCTTCGGTTTATTGCTATGAACCAACAGTTGGGCTCATCAGCCATTTTTATAACCTTGAGGATGAGTTTATCTCCGGCGCGATAATCAAAACCTTCAAGGAGAACGGTTATCAGATACTGACCAAGGAGGACCTGTCACAAAAGGTGCTTTTGAACAATCGTTGCTTTGCCAATAACATCCGCTGGGTTTATGAGCGGGAACTTTTTAATGCTTTTGAGTATCTTTTGGGCAAGGTTGACGGTTTCTGTATGGTTGTGTCAATGGGGTGCGGACCGGACTCGCTCGTTGCCGAGTTTATGCGCGAGCGGGCTCAGGCAGCGCAGGTTCCTTTTTTGCTCTTGGTGATTGATGAGCACACCGGTACCGCCGGGATTGTTACCCGGGTGGAGGCGTTTGTGGAATTGATGAAGCGGCGCAAACAGGTGCGCGTATGCGCGTAGCCATTCCCTATTTCGGCTATGATACGCTGGCGCTCAAAGCGTTTTTAGAGGAACTGGGTGCAACCGTCGTTATGCCGCCGCCCACATCGAGAAGGACGATTGAAATCGGAGTGAAACTGGCGCCAGAATTGGTGTGTATGCCTTTCAAGATAACCTTGGGCAACTTCATTGAGGCGCTTGAGAATGGTGCAGATACACTTTTGATGGCAGCCGGTGCGCGCAAATGCCGGTTCGGTTATTATCACTACCTGCAGGAAAAGGCTCTTCGGACTGTCAGCAAGGAGTTTCGGATTGTGCCGGTCACCCAGTATTCGGCTTACGATTTCATCTTCAAACTCATACCCGAACTCTTCGATGTCAAACCGGCAAAGGTGATAATTGCGGTCAGTCATCTCTTGACCAAGAGCGCCCTGACCCGTGATTTTCGGCGCCTCCTGAATCGGAAAAGGGCGGTGGATTTTGAAGAAGCGGAGCGGTTAAAGAGTTCGGCGCTGCAAATGATTGGTGCGGCGCGAACCAGAAACCAGATGCATCAAGTTCACAAGGACCTGGGCAGGATGTTTGCCTTGAATGGCAAAAGCCCGGATATAAGGGTAGGGTTGGTGGGTGAGATTTTCTTTACGATTGACCAGGCGGCAAATCAGGAGATTGAAAAGGAGCTGGCGCGCTTGGGTGCTGAGGTTGTATTTGAGCGCAGTCTTTACAATCATCTGCGGCATCTCTTGCGTTCAGATTTCAGCTATCTCCGTTCCCGGCGTCTCGCGCGAACATATCTGCGTGAATGCCCGGGTGGCGAGGCGATTCGCACTGTGGGTGAGGCAATCTGGTTTGTCAGGCAGGAGGTTGATGGGATTGTTCATCTCTTTCCCTTTACCTGTATGCCTGAGAACATTGCCCTTGAGGCGCTCCAGCGTCTTAGCGATTCGACGGGTGTGCCGGTCCTTTCCCTTTCATTTGACGAGCACACCTCCAATACCGGGCTGGTGACAAGGCTTGAGGCGTTTATAGAACTTCTAAAGAGGCGCAGGCGTGCACGAAGGTTATCTCGGAATTGATGTCGGTTCCATCTCTACCAAAGGGGTGGTGATAGACCGCAAGTTCAATGTTCTGGTGAGTCGTTATCTGCGCACCCAGGGTAATCCGATAAACTCCATCCGGCAGCTATTAAGGGAGTTGGGCAGAGAGGTTGATTCACAGCTCAAGATATTGGGTGTGGGCACAACCGGTTCGGCGCGGCGGCTTGCCGGTGTGATGGTTCAGGCGGACATCGTCAAGAACGAGATAATCGCCCATGCGGTGGCGGCAAGCCATTTCTATCCTGATGTCCAGACGGTTTTGGAAATTGGTGGTCAGGACTCCAAGATAATTATCCTCAGGGATGGCATACCGATAGACTTTGCGATGAATACGGTGTGTGCAGCCGGGACCGGCAGTTTTTTAGACCACCAGGCAACGAGGCTTCAGATACCGATTGAAAGGTTTGGGGAGCGGGCATTGCGTGCTAAAAACCGGGTAAGCATTGCGGGCAGGTGCACCGTGTTTGCCGAATCGGATATGATTCACAAGGCACAATTGGGCGTTCCTGCGGATGATATCATCGCCGGTCTTTGTGATGCGATTGTCCGCAACTATCTGAATACCGTTGCCAAAGGCAAGGAGATAAAGCCACGAATTCTGTTTCAGGGTGGGGTGGCGGCAAATGTTGGTGTCAGGCAGGCTTTTGAGCGGTCGCTCAATCAGGAAATCACCGTACCAGCGTATTTTCTGGTTATGGGAGCAATTGGTGCGGCAATTCTTGCCAGTGAGGAGACCGAGGAAAGAAAAAGTCGGTTTGCCGGTTTCGATGTTGCTGATATTGAATTTGAGAGCCGGGTATTTGAATGTGATGGCTGTCCGAACCGGTGTGAAGTAGTTGAGACCTGGCGTGCATTAGAGGTAATAGACCGTTATGGTGACCGTTGTGGAAAATGGTCAATAACACATTAGTGCCGAAGCATCATGCTTTCCAGTTTATTGTCTTGCCAGCAGGCGTCGGGCGCAGGGTATTAGGTGTTTTGCTGGTTTTAGGAGGTCTGGTTTGTGCAGGACCAAAGGAGGTGAAGATGGAGAGAAAACCAGCAGTTGCCGGGCAGTTTTATCCTGATGACAGGGAAATATTGAAAAGGATGCTGGAATCGATGATTGCACGGGCTGAACCACCAGTAGTAACTGGTGAGATAATTGCTGTTCAGGTGCCCCATGCCGGCATAGAGTATTCCGGGCAAACCGCAGCCTATGCATATAAACTCATTGCCGGCAGAGATGGGATTACAGTGATAATGTTTGGCACGAGCCATCGGGCTGAATTTGACAGGGCGGCGGTATACGGAAAAGGTGTGTGGCTGACACCGTTGGGCAGGGTGGAGGTGGACGAGGAACTGGCGAAGTCAATATTAAAGGAAGACAGTAGTTTTGCTGACCTCCCTGCAGTTCATCTTCAGGAACATTCGCTTGAGGTGCAACTGCCGTTTCTCCAGCAGGTATTAAAAAGTTTTAAGATAGTCCCGATAATGCTGTTATTTCCAAGATATGAGCAGTGCGAGCGAGTTGGTAAGGCAATCGCCAGGATTGCAAAGGATAAGCCGGTGTTATTGCTTGCTTCATCAGACCTTTATCATGGCTATTCCTATAACGAGGCAAAATCAACCGAATCATTAACACTCGGACTCATCTCGCAGTTTGACCCGAAAGCCTTTTATCAGGCTTTAACCAAATCCTATGCGGAGCAAAAGCCCTTAGCCTGCGGTGGTTATCCCATAGTAGCGATGATGATTGCCGCAAAGGAGTTGGGTGCTGAAAAGGTGGTGGTTTTGCATCACACCAATTCGAATGATGTTACAGGTCAAAGGGGTGGGTATTGTGTTGGTTACAGTGCTCTTGCCTTTGTAAAGGAGAAGGAAATGGAGGAGGAAAAGCCAGCATTGGGATTGTCTGCAGAGGAAAAAAAGAGCCTTCTAACGATTGCCCGCAAGACTATTGAGGAGTATGTGCGGACCGGCAGGGTGCCTGATTTTGATCCGCTGACCGAAAGGCTGAAGGAAAACCGGGGTGTTTTTGTCACGCTGCATAAAAGGGGAGAATTAAGAGGTTGCATCGGGTATGTGGTGCCCATCAAGCCTCTTTATCTGGCAACCCGGGACATGGCCATAAGTGCAGCTACTGATGACCCCCGTTTTCTGCCAGTGAGAGCCAATGAACTTGCCGAGATTGATATTGAAATAACTGCCCTTTCGCCTCTGGAGCGGGTCTTTGACCCAGAATCGGTAATCGTTGGCAAACATGGTCTGGTTATCCGCAAGGGTTTTAATTCTGGAGTTTTTCTTCCGCAGGTACCGGTTGAACAGGGCTGGACAAGAAATGAGTATTTAGAAAATGTCTGTCGCAAGGCAGGTCTGCCACCAAATGCCTATAAGGACAAGGATGCAGAGCTATATGTATTTACCGGTGAGGTTTTTGGTGAAAAGAAGGATTGACCATATTTTAAGGCAGTATAACATAAGAAAAAGGAGGAATAAGTGAAGAAGGAGTTGTTTGTTTCAGTCCTCCTGCTGCTGAGTATCAGTTTTGGCGGCTGGCTGGGAATTACCAGCCCGAACAAGAAAGCGGCAAGGATTGAGATAAAACCGGCTGGCAACACAACGACTTTGGTTGATATTACCATTCCCGGTCTTGAGACAGCAACCGAATTGGTTGATAATCAGAACTGGGTAGTTGTTAAAATACCAGGTGAGCCCGGTGCGACCGCAGCGGTTGGGCTGCCCCAGTTACCGGTAATCATCAGAAATCTTGCTCTGCCGGACAATGCTCAATTGAGCGTTGAAGTGGTTGAGGCTGATTTTGAGAAGGTTACCGGTATTCTAATTTATCCTGCGCAGAAGCCCTTGACCGACCTTGACCAGCCTGAATGGAAGGTTAATTATGATTTCTATCAGCGGGATGCTGTCTATCCTGAAAAGATAGCGCAGGTTCAACTACAGAGCACTTGGCGCGGGCTACCATTTGCTACTATTGAAATTAATCCGGTGCGGTATAATCCGGCGCGCAAGGAGTTATATGTAGCAAAGCGGCTCAAGGTTAGGGTGAATCATAACGGTTTTTTCCGCAGACACCAAGTTGAACCCTGGACCCTGCCGGTGCTCAAGACCCTGATTGACAATCCGGAAAGGCTGAACCTTGATGTCAAGTGGATTGACAGCCCGGGCGTGCGCTATTTAGTTATTGCCCATTCCAATTATACCGGTGGTTGGCTGGACTCGCTTGTTAACTGGCACCAGAAGCAGGGGATTGAGACCCGGGTCATCGCGAAATCTTCCTGGACCACAACCGAGGTAAAGGATTCGGTGCGTGCTGAATACAACCGTAACAGCCCGACAACACTGCGCTGGGTTCTTTTGGTTGGTGAGTACAACGAGGTCCCTGGTTATGTCTATCCTGGTGTTGGTTTTTCAGATATCTGGTATGCTGATATTGAACCCACGAATGGTGATGACTATTTTGAGTTGGGGATTGGCAGGTTCAGCCCGGATAGTGCTGGTGACTTGGCCAAGCAAATCCAGAAGACCCTCAATTTTCAGAAGAATCCACCTGGAGGCGACTGGACCGCAAAGGCAGGTTTGGCTGCGCATCGGGAGCAATATCCACAGAAATATTCAGCCTGCACCCGCGGTATTTATAACTTTCCTTATGCACTTTATCGTTATACCTTTGACACGATTATGGGCGGAACGACCGGAACCAATGCGATGGTTGCGGCAGATATTGATTCTGGTAGGGTGGTAATAAACTATCGTGGTCATGGTTCAGAGACCGACTGGTCAAGTTGGGATGCGTCAAGCCAGTCATGGACAATTTCTCATATCAACAACCTGAACAACGGGGACAAGACGCCAGTGGTAATTAACTGCTGCTGTCTTAATCATGTGCTTTCAGTTGGCACCTGTTTAGGCGAAGCGTGGCTGAGAAAATATCCTGGTGGCGCGGTGGCATCATTAGGCGCAACAGAAGCCTCTTATACCATCCCGAATCATGGCTGGGATTCAACCCTTTTCCGCTGTCTTGGTGATACATTGAGAATATCAATTCCAGGTGTGCGCGAGTATATCTGTCCGACCTGGGATTTGGGTTGGATGCTCTGCAATGCCGACGCATACATCCAGAAATACTATGCTTCCCAAGGTGGGACTGACAACGCCCGGATGTATCTCTGGCTTGGTGACCCGGCTCTGACTGTCTGGACCGGACCTCTGGAAACCGCTGATATTGTTCATCCGGCAACAGTGCCGCTTGGTAATCATGAACTGCAGGTGTCGGTTTCAAGAGGTGGAAATCCAGTAAAGGATGCGCTGGTGTGTGCGTGGAAACCGGGTGAGTTTTATGTTTTTGGTTATACCGATGCGAGTGGTGATGTTAGCCTTGAAATCAATGCCACCAGTCCGGGTGAGTTTTCGCTTGTGGTGACCGGTCAGGGCTTTCCGCCTTATGAGGGAACAATCCTTGCCCGTTCGCCGAATACACCTTATGTTGTTTATCTGCGGTCAATTGTGAATGACTCAGCAGGCGGGAATGGCGACGGCTGCATCAATCCTGGCGAGGGTATCAACCTGCCTACCTGGGTAAAGAACCTTGGTGATTCAACCGGCTATTCGGTTTCAGGAAGGCTAAGGACTGCTGACCCGTATATCACCATCACCGATTCAATAAAAAACTTCGGCAATGTCCTTGCCCATGATTCTGCCTTTACCGGTGCGAATGGATTCGGGCTTGAGGTTGCGCCTGCCTGCACCAACGGTCATATCATCAGGTTTAATCTTGTCTGTAAGGATGCTTATGATTCAATCTGGCAGTCCAATTTCAACCTGCGGGTCGGTGCGCCCAATCTCGGATATGCGAGCCTGGCCGTAATTGACACCGCTGCAGGCGGCAACCGTAATGGCAGGCTTGACCCCCAGGAGAGCGCTGATCTTGTTATTTCTTTGCGTAATAGTGGTTTTGGTCACGGAAACAATGTCAGTGCAATTCTCCGTTCTGGTGATGCCCGCCTGATTATCAATGACTCATTCGGTTTTTACGGGCAGATTATGTCTGAAAGCACCAAGGCGAATTTAAGCGACCGGTTTAGGGTTACTACACTGATGATGCCGCAGGAAACTCGGCTCGCCTGCACACTTTATGTTTCTGCACAGGGTAGTTATAACTGGGTTTTACCATTTTATATTCTTGTTGGCGAAATCCGTATTTGCGACCCGATCCCAGATACTGGCGGTGTGACCATTTCCTACTGGGCTTATGATGATGTTGATACATTCTATGCCAAGGCTCCTGAGTACGACTGGGTGGAAATCAGGGACCTTGGCACCCGTCTCACCTTAACTGACGACCAGACGGTCCAGATAAACCTGCCTTTTGAATTCGGTCCATTCATTTTCTACGGACAGAATTACACTCAAATTTCAATCTGCTCCAATGGCTGGATTGCTCCTGGTTATACAACGAAGACGACCCCTTCCAACACTGCTCTGCCCGACACCAATATGCCGCCCCTTCTTGCCGGTTACTGGGATGATTTGTATCCACCGAAAGGCAACGGCGTCTGGTATTATTACGACAGTGCCAATCACCGGTTCATTGTGGAGTGGGACTCAGTCCATTACTACAGTCCGCGGGACAGTTGGGACAAGTTTCAGATAATCCTTTATGACACAACTCTGACCGATGGCGACTGTGAATTTGAGTATCAGTATCTGACCTCAAATTACAAAATCTCTTCAACAGTTGGAATCCAGGACCATACGCAGCGTCGGTTCATCCAGGCGGTTTATAACGGCAGTTATCACCGTGGGGCAGCACCACTGGCTCCGGAAAGGGCGATTCTTTTCACGCCGATGGGTCCTTATCTCGGTTTCAATGAACCTGAAGTTGCCAACACTGAGACTGTTAGACGGCTGGCACTGGCGGTTTCACCGAATCCGAGTTTAGCCAGAGCGCTAATCTCATATCAATTGCCACAAGCCGGCAGGGTAAGGCTCTTGATTTACGATGCGGTTGGCAGGCTGGTGAGAACACTTGTCCAGACCGAGTTGCCAGCGGGAAAATACTCGGTTGTCTGGGATTTGACCGATGATGGGGCAAGGCAGGTTGCGAATGGGATTTATCTTTATCGCCTTGAGACTTCAGCGGGTACTTTGACCACCAAAGCGGTTATAACGCGCTGACGAAACTAATCCAGGGGCGTAGCAATACGCCCCTTTTTTTAATACACAACCACAACACCAGTTGGTATTACTTTTGCTCGCACCAGCCTGATACCGTTTTTGCGTTTGGCATAGACCCGGATGCGGTAGTTGTAACCGGTTGATGGTTCGTAGCCGACAATTGTGCCAGAACTGCTGCGGTTGGGTTTGAAGGGACCGCTCCAGATAAAGACAATTGTTTCAATCAGAGCCATCGGGTCGTTTGCGAATGACTCCCGGTCCTCGACTGATAACCCTTTAAAAACCTCACCGGCAATCTCTACATGGGAGTGAAAGTTGCCTAAAAATCTCATCCTGAACCTGGTATTGAGCTCGCGCCGGCGTGCTATTACCCTCTTGATTGTCTGCCAGTCTCTGAAGACAACGCCGGTTCTACTTTTTTCTCCACCCCGATAATAACAGGAGCGTCGGACCACAAGCCGTTTCCCTTTGGTGATGGAGCCAAAGAGAAAACCGAAGGTCTCGCGCTTAAACTTTGTCTCGTAACCCTTACGGGCAAGACCGCACAACTCCCGTACCGCATTTTCCTCAAACAGGACCGGCGTGCGGAACTCAAACAAATGGTAATTTGACACTAATACTTAGATTATTTACGTTTAGATACAGAGTCAAATTTTTACGGGTATAAATAAAGTGCCGCTGGAGGGCCTAGGCCATAAGGTTGATTCGCCAACCCAGGCAATTGCCCGACCAGCAGCAACAAATAAATACAAAATCCAGATTTAATGTCAAGCAATTGTGTGCATCAAATCCCTGTGCGGCATTTTGTGTTTTTCTCGGGCACGTCTATCC
>CAZNRV010000084.1:0-2058 GCA_964575495.1 uncultured bacterium | reverse complement strand
GATGACCACCTCCTGGCTGGCACCAAGGGGCGGGATCATCCCCGCGCTACCTTCATCGGCGCTGAAAATCTGCACCGATGCGGTTACGACCGCCACCCCGCTCAATGTCCTCAAGCAGGGCGGTAAACTGCTCTTACCCGGCTGCGACCCCCAATCCCTTTACCAGCAACTTCAATCCTGGCCCGTGCTCAAAAATCTTTTCTTTGGATCTACCGGCGGCTGTATCGGCGAAACATCTGCGCTTTTACTGTTAATCGGCGGCGGACTGCTAATTGCCACTAAGGTGATTGACTGGCGCATACCCCTTGCCTATATATTAACTGTTGCCGGTCTGGTTGTGATTTTACCCGGACACAAATCCGGACTTTTGAACTACACCCTGTTTCACCTTTTGTCCGGCGGTTTGGTCTTGGGCGCATTTTATATGGCAACCGACTATGTGACTTCACCATTAACCCATAAGGGCAGGGTCATCTTTGGGATTGGCTGCGGCATCCTCACGGTTCTTATCCGGCTCTGGGGCGGTTATCCTGAAGGCGTGTGCTACTCCATCCTTTTGATGAATGTTGCCACACCTTTGATAGACCGTTTCACCCTGCCAAAGGTATTTGGCACCAAGGGACATAAATGAAGGACAATAAGGTCTGGATGGTTCTTTCCCTTTTCATTGCCTGTGTGATTTCTGCCTTTGCCCTTGCCCAGGTTTACAACCTTACTCTGCCCCAGATTGAGTATCAGCGCAATGTCGCCGGTCTCAAGGCGGCGTTTGGTGCGGTAATGCCTGATGCCGACCGGTTTGAACCGGCAACCCCGGACTCAAGTCTCTGGTTCGCCTATGCTGGTGAAAACCGCGTCGGCTCAATCCTGCGGGTTGCGAGTCAGGGTTATGGCGGACCGGTGCCGGTGATTGCCGGCATTGACATTGAAGGCAGGGTCGTCGCCATAAAGGTTGCCGGTGCGAGCGAAGGGTTGAAGGAAACCCCTGGACTTGGACTCAAGGCAACCGAACCTGATTTTCGTAACCAGTTCGCAGGCAAAACCGTTGACCAGTTGAGACTGAAAAAAGATGGCGGCACAATTGAGGCAATCACCGGTGCAACCATCACCTCCCGTGCGGTTACAGATGGTCTGCGCGCAGCAATGGAAAGATATGCAGAGATGTTAAAACCATCTCAGGGGGTTGAAGGTGAACAGTAAACCATCTCGCCTTATTTATTTTACCTCGGGGATAGTCAAAGAAAATCCCACCCTGATTCTGATGATTGGACTCTGCCCAACCCTTGCCACCACCGTAACAGCGCGCGACGGCCTGGGTATGGCGCTTGCCGCCTCCTTTGTCCTTGTCTGCTCCAATGTGGTTATCTCTGCTATCCGCAAGATTGTTCCGGACTCAGTTCGAATCCCGATTTTCATTATCATCATCTCCACCTTTGTCACCATCATTGATTATGTGATGCAGGCATACCAGCCCGACCTGTACCGGGTGCTGGGTGTCTTTGTTCCGTTGATTGTTGTCAACTGCATCATCCTTGGCAGAGCCGAAGCATTTGCCTATCACCACGGCATCATTGACTCGTTCCTTGATGGACTGGGCAAGTCAGTCGGCTTTGCACTGGTTCTCTTTATTATGGGTGCCCTGCGTGAGTTCTTTGGCAGCGGCACCTTTTTTGGTAAAGCAGTAATGCCAGCTGCCTATCGCGCCTCACCGATGCTCTTTGCCATCTTTCCACCTGGTGCCTTCTTCCTCATCGGCATCCTCAAGGCACTGGTCAACAAACTTGGCTGGGGTAGGAGTTAATCTATGAATAGTGCCAAAATATTCATCGCCGCCTTTTTGGTCAACAACATTATCCTGATGCGCTTTATTGGACTCTGCCCGTTCTTTGGCGTCTCCACCGCAGTTTCCACCTCAATCGGTATGAGTGCCGCGGTTCTCTTTGTCATGCTTTTGGCATCCTGGGTCTCCTGGATTTTATACCATGCCCTGCTTTTACCGCTCGGGCTCGTATTCCTGCGCACCGCTGTCTTTATCCTGGTCATCGCCGCACTCGTCCAGTT
>CAZNRV010000083.1:0-2500 GCA_964575495.1 uncultured bacterium | reverse complement strand
CACAGACCAGACCGGGGCTGAAAGACCAATAAGCACTGCCGTCGCTGCCGATATGAAATGGTTGTATCCCAAATGCCTGCAAATAAGAATAAAAATTCCCACCCCGCACGCGGAAAAGAGTGCGCTCATAATCGTCAGCCTATTCATAATCGTTCCTAAAGGCAAAAGGGAGAAAACCCTGCCGATAATGGTGTAAAGCGGATACCCGGTTGGATGGAGTATATTTAAAAGGTAACAGCCGGTAGCCAGTTCTCCTGAATCAATCAGACCAACCGCTGGTGTGCGCGTCAGCAAATAAATGCAAAAGACAAAAATAACCGGTAGATATAATGACAAATGATGAATGACCAATGACCACTTAACAGGCTGGTTGGGCGCACCCCGAGCGAACAGAAGAGGGATTCCTCGACAAGCTCGGAATGACAGACAGTCGCGGGGTTTCATTCGCCCAGATATGCTGCCTTGACCTTCGGGTCAGAGCGCATCTGGTCAGCACTGCCAGCAAGGACAACCCTGCCGGTTTCCAGGAGATAGGCACGGTGGGCAATTTGCAGCGCCATAAAAGCATTCTGCTCAACCAAGAGCATTGCCGTTCCCCCTTGGTAAATCTCCTTAATTATGGCAAATATCTCTGAGACTAAAATCGGTGAAAGACCCATTGAGGGTTCATCCAGCATTAACAGCCTCGGCTTTGCCATTAAACCCCTACCCATTGCCAGCATCTGCAGTTCCCCACCAGAAAGTGTGCCTGCCCGTTGATGAAGCCGCTCTTTCAATCTGGGAAAGGACCTGAAAACCCGCTCCATTAATTCTATCATCTCTGATTTGGAACGATTATAGGCACCAAGGAGCAAATTTTCCTTGACCGTCAGGTCAACAAAGGGTTTTCTTCCTTCGGGTACATGGACAATACCCAAACGGGCGATTTGATGTGCCGAAAAGCCATCAATCCTTTTCCCATCAAACAATATCTCACCCTGAATCGGTCTTATAAGCCCTGAGATTGTCTTCAGGGTTGTGGTCTTGCCAGCACCATTAGCACCAATAAGGGTAACAATCTCGCCCTGACCAACAGTAAATGAAATCTCTACCAACGCCTTGATTGCTCCATAGGCAACAGTCAGGTCTTTTACTTCCAAAAGCATCTTTAACTACAACCAACCCTGCCCAGATAAGCCTCGATCACCTTGGGATTGTTCTGCACTTCAACCGGCGCACCGCGCGCAATCACCTCGCCAAAGTCCATTACCACCACATCTTCGCAAACCCCCATTACCACCTTCATCTGATGCTCAATCAAAAGAATTGTGAGATCAAATCTCTTCTGAATAAAAAGTATCAGTTCCATCAGCCTCTTTACCTCAGCCGGATTCATTCCTGCTGCCGGTTCATCAAGAAGCAGAAGTTTTGGTCCGGCAACCAACGCACGGGCAATCTCAAGCCGGCGCTGTTCACCATAGGGCAAATTTTTTGCCTGTTCCTTTTCCCGGAGCCTCAAACCTAAAACCGATAATAGTTCCCGAGCCTTTTCCGTAATCTCATTTTCTTCCTCCCTGAACCTGCTGGTGCGCAGAATCGAGCCGAACACACCGCTTTCACTCCGATGCTGATATGCAACGCGGACATTGTCAAGAACAGAAAGCTCCTTGAAAAGCCTGATATTCTGAAATGTCCTGCCAATCCCTAACCGGTAAATCTGATACGGCTTCATTCCGGTAATCTCTTTTCCTTGAAAGATAATAGAACCAGAACTGGGTGCAATCATACCAGTAATGAGATTAAAAACAGTTGTCTTCCCAGCACCGTTTGGACCAATTAGACCGGTGAGAGACCCTTTTTGGAGTTTGAGCGAAAAATCCTTGACCGCTACGAGACCGCCAAAAGCCTTGCTCAAACCGTGAATCTCAAGCACTTGCCCCATCAGCGCCGATACCCGTTTGGTTTCAGAAACCTGAACTCAGTCCCGCCCATTGCACCATAAGGACGCACCAGCATAAAGATAATCAGTAATAATGGATAGACAACCATCCGCCACTCCTGAACTGCTGAAGGCAGAACAACCCGCAAACCCTCAAGTAAAATTGCCCAGCCAAATCCGGCAAGCACAGTTCCTGAAATACTGCCCATACCACCAATCACCACAATCAAGAGGACATCAATTGACTTCAGAAAGTCAAAATTATCTGGGTTCAGATATGCGTAAAGATGCGCATAAAGCCCGCCAGCAACACCGGCAAACATACACCCAATCACAAACCCTAATGTCTTGTATCTGGTCGTGTTAATACCCACCGTCTCTGCTGCAAGTTCATCCTCACGGATTGACAAAAGCGCTCTGCCAATCCCGGAAAAAATTAGATTGCGCAAAACAAAGCAGGTAATCACAACCAAGAAAAATACCCAGGGAAATGTTGTCAGTTTGGTTATCCCGCGCATACCCGCAGCACCACCCATCACCGGAATAACCTCGTCCGAATTCTTGAAAAGCACATTCATAATC
>CAZNRV010000082.1:0-3675 GCA_964575495.1 uncultured bacterium | reverse complement strand
GGTTATGGGAGGCGGGGAACAAACTCCTTTGAGGGTTCAATGACCCAGGAAAAATGGAGTTCCCCTGCCTTTCCCTTTTTAGTAGCAATGGGTAAAACCCATCCATATTATATATATAACACAAATTCATAGTAGGAGGTTTTATGCAGAAAAACAGGAGCCTTATTTTAGGCATAATCTGCCTGTTTTTTGGTCTTGGTCAGAGCCAGTGGCTGGAGACAACAATCTATGTTCCGGACTCGTTTTCGGGGGTGTCATATCCTCAAGCCTTTGCCTACAATGCCACGAATAATACCATCTATGTTGGCGGCAAATATGGCGATTGTGTGATTGCGATTGATGGACAGACAGACCAAAAGATTGCCAAAATTCCGGCCGGTTCTTGGATTCGGGCTTTGGTCTGGAACTCAACCAATAATAAAGTCTATTGCGGAAATTGGAGAAGCGATAATGTTACCGTGATTGATGGGGCAACCAACAGTGTGATTATCACAATACCGGTTGGTGATTATCCTCGTGCCTTGGTTTATAATCCGAGCAATAACAAGGTCTATTGCGCAAATGAGGGAAGCAATGATGTTACCGTGATTGACGGGGCAACAAACAGTGTGATTACCACAATAACGGTTGGTTATAGGCCTTATGCTCTGGTTTATAATCCGAGCAATAACAAGGTCTATTGCGCAAATTATCGGAGCGATAATGTTACGGTGATTGATGGGGCAACGAACAGGGTGATTACAATAATACCGGTTGGTTCTTTTCCTTGGGCTCTGATTTACAATCCGACCGACAACAAGGTCTATTGCGCAAATTATGGAAGCGACAATGTCACGGTGATCGACGGCGCAACCAATGGAGTGATTACCACCGTCCGGGTTGGACACATACCTTATGCTCTGATTTACAATCCGACCAACAACAAGGTCTATTGCGCAAATGAATATAGAAATAATGTTACGGTGATTGATGGGGCAACGAACAGGGCGATTACAACAATAAGGGTTGGTGCTTCTCCTCGTGCCTTTACTTATAATCCGGTCCAGAACCGAACCTATGTGGCAAACAGTGGAAGTTCAAGCATTTCGGTGATTCGGGATGAGATGACCGGAATTGAACAAGACCGCGAACCGCTATCCGCTAACCGCCAACCGCTTGCGATTTATCCGAATCCGGCAAGGGGTTATCTCGCTGTCCGCTTACCGCTGACAAATGACCGCCCAACAATAAAAATCTTTGATGTCTCGGGAAAGTTGCTAAAACAGGTTGCCATACCCGCTGCCCAGTCTCGCAATGAAGCCGAGATGAAAATATCGCTCAAAGGAATAAACCCGGGCACCTACTTCATCAAATTCGGAACCGGGGTGAAAAAGTTCCTCATCGTTAAATAAATAAGGTTAATTTCGGCTGCCAGGCTACTCTGCTCTTGGCAGGTGGGAAGGCACTACCTTGCCCTATAGAAGAATAGGTTGAGGGAAAGGTTGAGGTAGAGGTATAGGTTAAGATGAAGGGCGGAGGAATTTTTCTATCCGTTCCAGTGCACAGGCGATTTTTTCAATTGAGTTGGCATAACTGAAGCGCAGAAAGCCGTCACCGTATTTGCCAAAGCAGGTCCCGGCAAGACAGGCAACACCTTCCTCCTCAAGCAGCCGCTCAGATAGCACCTTGCAGTCCATACCTGTGCCTTGAATATTGGGAAAGGCATAGAATGCGCCCTGAGGTTTTAAACACCTGAAACCAGGCAGTTGATTCAACCCTTCAATGATAAAGTCCCTGCGCCTTTTGAACTCCGCAATCATCTCTTCAATCGGCTCACGCGGACCAGTTAGTGCTGTCAGGCAGGCGCGCTGGGCAAAGGTGGTGGTGCAGGAGTTGATATTGGTCTCGATCCTTGCCATCTTCTCAGCCATATCCTTGGGCATAATCCCGTAGCCAACACGCCAGCCGGTCATCGCAAAGGTCTTGGAAAAGCCATCAAGGATGATGAGCCGGGGATGGATTTCCGGAAACTGGGCAATGGACTCAAACCTTGAATCATAAACAATCTCCGAATAGATTTCATCCGCGAGAATCCAGATATTGTTCTTGAGCGCGGTGTCGGCAATCAGGCGTAAATCCTCCTTTGTCAAAACCCCGCCGGTCGGATTTGCCGGTGAGTTAATCACAATCAGTTTTGTCCGCGTATTGACCATTGAGGACAGTTCCTCGGAATCAAGTCGGAAACCCCGCTCCTCTCTTAACCGAATCGGCACCGGCCTCCCACCCATATACTCAATCATTGACTCATAGATGGGAAAGCCCGGATTGGGATAAATCACCTCATCACCAGTTTCCACCAGTGCCATAATCGCAAAAGCCATCACCGGTTTGCCACCCGGGGTTATAACCACCTGTTCCGGAAAGAACTTGACCCCGCGCAGGCGTCCGGCATATTCGGCAATTGCCTGGCGCAGTTCAGGCAGACCAGCTGATGGACCATAGTGGGTCCAGCCTTCATCGAGCGCCTGTTTTGCCGCCTCAATGATGTGTTTGGGCGTGGCAAAGTCCGGTTCGCCAATCTCCAGGTGGATGATATCCATCGTGCATTCCAGTTCCTTTGCCCGGCGCAGGACATCAAATGCGGTTTCTGTGCCCAACCTTTCCATCCGACAGGCAAGTCTCATATTATCTCTTATTTGCCCTTTTTTGCCTTTGTTGCAGGCCGCTTAGCGCCTGGTGCCTTCTTCGCCTTTACCTCTGCTGCCTGCCCCACTTTCTCAGCAGCACCCTTTTTAGTCAGTTCCAGCAGTTCTCTTGCCTTTGCCGCAATATGCTCTGCTGAAACCTCAAACTCCCACATCAACTCCCAGGGCTGACCCGACTCGCCGAACCGGTCCTTGACGCCAATCGCACCAAATGCCACTGGTCTGCCAAAGAGTTCAGGTGCGGTGTGCAGAACAAAGGAGACCCGGTTTGCCAGCCCGCCAATCTGATGCTCTTCAGCGGTAAGAACCACCCCGGTTTCCAGTGCGGCTTTGACAAGATATTTCTGATTCGGAATCACCTCATCAGGATGGGTTGTGGGCGACTTCAGGGTGTGCAGGTTGATAACCCTGGTCTCAATCCCGAAATCCTCCTTGAGAATGTATGCCGCGCGCATCGCCTCTGGCACCATCGGACCGCAGGCAACGATTGTCACCTCTTCATTTTCATTCTGGTATTTATCGGCCGTGGTGACCTCAAAGGCATCAATAAAGCGCTCCTTTTCCCCGCGATACCGGTAAACATTGGGCATTCCCCAGACAAAGGGGGTGTTTTCATTGGTAATGACCGGTGTTGCCTCACGCGCAAATCTGATGTATTTCGGACCCTTAATCTCAAAGAGCATATGGGCGGTGGCACGTCTGGTCTCAAGCGCATCAGCCGGCACGGACACATGCATATTGGGCAGACCGCATATCTGGAACAAATCCTCAAGCGCCTGATGGGTTGCACCATCAGGTCCAACCGAAACCCCGCCGTGCGCGCCCGCAATCAGGACATTGAAATTGCCATAGCAGACCGTTGTGCGCAACTGGTCAAGATTTCTGCCCGCAGCAAATACACCATAGGTCCCGAACACCGGCAGTTTGCCCTCCTTTGCCAGCCCTGCCGCTACATTGGTTCCGGACTGCTCGGCAATCCCGACAGAAAACC
>CAZNRV010000081.1:0-8372 GCA_964575495.1 uncultured bacterium | reverse complement strand
AACCAGGAGCGTGTGTTTGCACTAAAATCCTATACCAATGAACTGTACGAATATTCAGTTGCGGCTGACAGTTGGATTAATAAAAGCCCGTTACCCATAAATTGGGCAAGTGGCAAAAAGTCAAGGTGTCGGGATGGCGCTGCACTGACAAGCGACGACAACTCTATGCTCTATGCGTTTAGCGGTGGTAGCACCGACTACTTCTTTGCCTACAATGTGGCGACCGACAACTGGCTTGAACTGGAGCCGATGCCCCTGAGTGAAACTGGCAGGCACGTCAAGGCAGGAGCTGCGCTCGCCCATCTCAGAAACAACATCTATGCACTGCGCGGTAACGCTACCAACGAATTCTATGTCTATCTGTTGGACACGACAACCGTGTTTGCAACCCCCCTGCAACGTTCCGGTGTCACCGGCAACAAGGTTGCTGCGAGAATGCCGAGCGGACTTTTGATAACGCCCAATCCAGCGCAGGGGAATGTCCGATTTAGCTATCAAGGTCAAGAACCGGCACAACTAAAGCTTTATTCACCTTCGGGACAACTGCACACTACGATAATGCTTGTTCCGGGCAAGGAGTATTGGTTGGATATCTCAAAACTGCCCGCAGGTGTTTACCTTGCCCGGGTGAGCATAGCCGCACGAACGACCATGCAGAAACTAGTTGTTCGTTAGTGCTGCGTTTCATAACAACCTCCTCAAAAAACAGGGGGCACCATTTGGTGCCCCCTGATTTTTTCCTTCGGGTTTACTTCAGCGCGCCCACAGTCTGTTCAACTACAGCGAGAAGTTCGCCCGCGCGCACCAGTTCGGTCAGCCGGTTAATATCGTATTGCAAAGGGCGGTCATCCTCAAGTCTGGGCACGGTTTTCCTGATAAGTTCATAGGCGACGTTTGTGCCTTTGCCCAGTTTTAAAGGCTTGCGAAATTCAACCGCCTGTGCGCCCGCAAGCAGTTCAATCGCAACCACAAACCATGCGTTTTCAAGGATACGGCTCGTCTTGATTGCCGAGGTGAACGACATTGAGACAAAGTCCTCCTGGTCCGCAGCCGCTGGGATTGAACCGGTGCTTGCAGGAGCGGAAAGAATCCGGCTCTCGCAGATGAGCATACCTTGAGTGTACTGGGTCAGCATCAAGCCGGAAAACATCCCCGCACCCTTGGTGAGGAAAGCAGGTAGTCCTACTGACAGGTTGCGGTTCAAAAGCCGGTTGGTTCTACGCTCACAAAGGACCGCAATCATTGTTACGGCTGAACCTACCAAATCAAGAGCCAGTGCCAAAGGCGTGCCCTGAAAGTTGGCACCGGTCAAATATGCCTGGTCATCAGGAAAAAAGAGCGGATTGTCGCCAACGCCGTTCAGTTCCGTCTCAAACATCTGCCTTGCCCAGTTCAGGGCATCCCTGGCACCACCAGCAACCTGTGGTGTTGAACGCAGCGAATAGGCATCCTGAACCTTTTTACCCGGCTGCTTGAGCATCTCTGAATCCTCGGTCAGGCGCCTGATATTTTCTGCACAGGTGATTGCCCCCTGATAACCGCGCACCTTGTGAATCCTCTCGTCATAGGCGGCCATATTGGCGTTTAAAACCTCAAGGGTCAGGGCGGCGGCAATCTCAGATGTCTTGAAGAACCGGTCTGCATCAAAAAGTTCCAGTGCGCCCCAGCCTGCGGTCATATTTGAGCCATTAATGGTTGCGAGCCCGTCCCTTGCCTCAAACTGAATCGGCTCAATTCCTGCCGCCATCATCGCCTCAGCACCACCCATCCTCTTGCCCTGATAAAAACCCTCGCCCTCACCTAAAAGCACCAGCGCCATCTGGCTCATCGGCGAAAGGTCCCCGCACGCACCAACCGAGCCCCGGTCAAAAACAACCGGTGTCACACCTTTATTAAGCATCTCAACCAGCGTTTCCACAACCTTGAGCCTGATACCGGAGTTGCCGTTACAAAGCACATTGATGCGCGAGCACATTGCCGCGCGCACTACCTCTTCAGGCAAGGGCTCGCCGCAGCCCGCAGAATGAGAATAGACCAGATACCGCTGGAACTGTCTTGTCTCTTCTGGTGTCAGGATGACCTCAGACAGTTCGCCGATGCCGGTGGTGATGCCATACATAACCGCACGCGCGGCAATCTTATCCTCAACAAACTTGCGACATTTATTAATTCTCTCCCGGGCAAGAGGTGCAAGTTCAACCCTTTCTCTTTCCCTTGCCACCCTTACCAAATCCTCAACCTTCAAACTCTTGCCATCAAGAACAACCGCCATCTATTTCCCTCCTTGTTCAATCATCTTCTTCATATGACTTCCAGACCAGTAAACCCGCTGACATTTTGGGCAGCGCCGGAATTCAGTATGAATCTGATAGATGTAAAATGGAATTGCCGGTCTTGCCTGCTCCCGACCGATTTGAGTAAGCGGTTCGTTACAGACCGAGCAGCGGGTGAGAAACCCCTTATCCTCCTTTTTTGCCCCAGCCTTCAGGTGCAGGATTCGCCTTACCTGTTCGACCTGCTCATTAACATTATCCGAGTTAACATAAAGGACATCGGGCATATTCTTAAACCGGTGATGTCTTGTTAAAAATGTCCTGCCATCAGCCTTTGCCCGGCGATAAGCCTCCATCCCTTTAACACCCCGCTCATAGCGGACATCAACGCCGAATAGACGCAGGCGCCTTGCCAGTTTACCCAGCATCACATCGCAGAACAGCCGGGGAGAAGCCGCAGATTTCATCAGTTGATAACTTTATCCAAAATCAGAAATAGAATCAAGCACTGCTTGACTCCAGCCCAAATCAAGGTAATCTGAAAAAAGAAGGGAGGTCCGATGAAGATTGTCCGTTTTTGCAGTCTGGTTTTATTGCTCTTTGCCCTTACCTCCCCTTTATCAGCAGCAAGACTGGCAAAGGGTGAGAGTTATAGCCTGCCCAAGGAGGAATCGCTCAACACCGATTTGTATTTCGGCGGTGATGCGCTTGATATTGCCGGCAGGGTTAATGGCAGCCTGCTTGCCGGTTGCAAGACCGCCCAAATCTCAGGCACAATCCTGCGCAACCTCTTCCTTGCCTGCGAAAAACTGACGCTTAACGGCACAGTTACAGGCGACATCCTTGCCTGCGGTTCGGAAATGAAGCTCAATGGCACTGTTGGCGGCGCCTTGCGAGTGGCTGCGCGCAGAGTTAATCTCAAAGGCACAATTGGCGCCGACATCCTTGCCGGCTGTCAGGAACTCACAATTGACTCTCTCGCTGAGGTAAAAGGCGATGTCATTGCCGGCTGTCAGACCCTCAAAATCAATGGCACGGTAAATGGCAAAATCAGGGCAGCAGCAAAAAAGGTGGTGATTAATGGAACGGTTGCGGGCGATGTCAACCTGATGCTTGGCGATGACAGGGCAGCAATCACCCTCACCGACAATTGCCGCATCCTGGGCAACCTGCACTACCGGGCTCACAAGGAACTTAATCTCGACAACACCAATGGGGTCAAGGGCGAAATCAAATTCATCCCTCTGCCCAGACCGGCAAAACCGAGACTCTGCTGGTCAAAACTAAGATTGGGCATCACCATCTTCTCAATCCTTGCCGCGCTGGTCATCACCTTCATTTTGATTGCCATCTGCCGGCAACCACTGGAAAGGGCAATTGAAAACTGCGGCCAGCGATTTGGCTCAACCATCGGATTGGGCGCGGTTGCCCTTTTTGCACCGCCGGTCGCGCTCATAATTGCCGCAATTTTCATCATCACCATTCCCGCGCTTATTATCGCCAAAATCGGCTACCTCATAATTCTCTACCTCGCCAAGACCCTGACCGGCATCTTTTTAGGCAGGATTCTCTTCCGGCTCTTTGGTGCGGCAAATGTCTCATTATGGCTGGCAGGACCGCTCGGAGTCATCATCGTTTACTGCCTCTGTGCCATTCCAGTAATCGGCTGGCTTTTCTGGCTCTTTGTCCTGCTTTTAGGTTTCGGCATATTTATTCGCCTGGTCCAATCCTTTACTCTGACGCAAAAACCGGTTCCCTGACTGTGCGCAAGGCTAAAGCAAAACCTCTGCCTCCAGCCAGATTAAGTGCGGTTTCAACCACCCAGCCCCTATTTCAACCTGAAGCGGGTGAAAAACCAATGTTAGCAAAGGCTTGAACCGGCAATTGTTAGACAGGTTATGAAAAGCAACCAACCAGACTGAAAACACATTCTTCAACATCTGATTTAAGCCCAAAACCTCAAACCATAATAACAAGGGGAGTGGTGGAGGGGACTGGCATCAGCGATTTTCCCGAACCAGGATTAAAATCATAACCATTTGAAAAACAAAAGCTTGGACAAATTTTAACATCAAAGTTAAAAATCGGGCGTTAATTTTTCCCGTTTCCGGGGTCTTAATGAAAGGGGAAACTGGTTAACGGGAACAAAAGATGGCGACAACCGCACCAAACCCGCGCTCAGCGCCTAACAGAAACTTTACCGGAAACTATCAATGATGAAGCAAGTTTTTGCGAACCAAAAATTTAAGCGTATGCTAATGCACTAAATGTGAAAATAGCGGGGAGAAAAGACATCGACCGATTATGCTGTGTTAGGGGCTGTTGTCGGTTCATTTTATCTTACTATTTTTAGAAAAAGTCAAGTATGATAAATTGCCGGATTTGCAGATAAAAGCAGTTGCCAAAGACAATTTTTGGAAATCTTTCATTTTCCTTTTATCCATTGTAACGCGATGTTTCTTTATTGTTGTCCCCGAACCATTCTTTCTATTTTATCCCATTTTTCTTTGTTGGCTTTAATCATTTTAGGTTCTATATCGGGTTTGGTGCCTTGGCACTTAACATCCTCAGTTTTAAGCAAACTCTTCCAATCTTCCACTGTAAGAATGTAAAAATCAGGCCTATCATTCACCTTCTTGTGTTCGAAATCTACAAACACGAGAACAATATTTTTCCCATCTATTCCCCCGCAAAAGGGCCATTGACGTTCTTGTTTGCTTTTGACTTGTATTCTCCCCATTGCCTTTTCAGTTTCAATTAAAATGTCGGTGCGTTTTCGATGACCAAGCGTCAATTGTGCATAAATATTTCTTTTGCAAAGTTCACTCGCTACAGCATATTCCGCGGCCAACCCCAAAAGGTCCTTGGGTATTTTTTCCATTCTAATCTCCTAACAAAGCCATCTTTTGGTAAGTTTTGGAATGATAGATAACATAGTCCTCTATCAATATCTTTGCCCTTTTATCCGAGTGCGGATATTCTTCCGTTTTAAGATGAAATCAGCGACCATTGCAGATATCCTTTCCTGATTGGATATTATATCCATAAATTTTTAAAAGTCAATAAGGATTTAAATCGCCGGGTTTGCGGAAACAGCGATGCCGAAGGCGATTGGAGCAGAAAAGGGGTATCTTATGCCGTGATAGGGAATAGGAAGAGCAATAATTTTCTATCTCCATTTTCACTTTGCCGTTGTAATCAACAATCTATAAGTTTTTTCAATATCTTTTACGTTTTCGTATATCTTTTTCACTGGTAGTAATTCTGTTACAGAATAGTAGTAAATCATATCCTGCATCAAATCCTCCAAAAGACTGATGGAAAATAAAGCGCATCTGGTTTCGTCTAATGGGCTTGCCGTTAACGATGATTTGTAAGAGCCGTCGGTTTGATAGAATCGGTTAATCGTTGCAATTAATGACTTTACTTTATCAGTCAAAAGGGTAAGTTCATTTGGTTTTAGTTCGGTCTTGGAATAAAGAAAATCAATACAATACACAATTTTAGACATATCTTCGAGCGAGATGTTTTTGTTGATATAACTCAAAAGATAAATAAGCCAGAGATTGGCATTTTGGGGAGTCTTGTTTAAATTATCTAAAATAAAACAGACCTTAAAGAAACTATCCATATCTTTAGGGATAATCTTTACAATTTTATTTTCATCAATCACACCTTGAAGAAGATACGAGAGTCGATCTTTGTTTATATCAATCCAAGCATGCTGAAAATTGAGAATGAAATTCTTAGCATCTATTCGCTGACAAAGAGTTTTTAAACGAGGGTCTGGTTTAAGTAATCCTTCAAACCTTTCCTTGGGAACTCTGAAAGCATAACTTCGCCATGCCTCAACCACTCCGTATTCCCCATTCTTGAGAACCCATTCGGGCTTAAAAATGGCATATTTTAATAAGGGCTTATGAATATAGGCAAAGAATTTATTTTTAATCGGGACCGGTTTATTGCCCGCCTTTTTAGCAACCTTGGATACCTTGAAATCATAAAACTCTAAATCTGCCTTTTCCGCATATTGAAATTCAAACTCTATCTTTTCATCATTTATTTCAGCAATAAAATCCGGCGCTCTTGTAACCCCGCCTTTTCTTAAAAACCATAAAAACTTATCGCCCCCAGACTTATAAACTTTAACCTGTCTCTTGGGATATAATTGTTTTACTTTACTCTCTAACCATTCAAGCACTTCTAATTCTGCAATTGCCTTTTTCTTCATATCCTTCCGATATTCCAGATAAGTGCGGGACTTTATATCACTGGTTTGGGCATAGATTGTCTTCCCGTCCAATTTCATGTTTTCCTTACCATAATTTAGTTTGATAATTTTTTAAATTTTTTAATGTCTCAAGGGCAATTGCTGGATTTATTTCGTAGCCTATTCCATTGCGTTTTAAATCCGCGGCTGCCAAAAGGGTAGTTCCAGAACCCACAAAAGGGTCAAGAACAGTCTCGCCGACATAGCTGAATGCCCTGATTAACCGATAAGGCAGTTCATAAGGAAAAGGGGCGATATGATTTCTCCTGTCGCCACTTCCCTGAGGTTTCATCACCCAAACGTCGCTTTTCTTTATTGAAATCCAGAATTGCTTATCCAATTTTGACCGTTCTTTTTGTTCTTTGGTTAAATGTCCGTATTTATTAAAGCCTTTTTTCTCGGGCTTCTCAAATTCAAGGATAAACTCATGCATATTATTTATCAAAATTCCACCTGGATAGGGATAGGTTCCAAAATGAGCCCTCACCGCATTTGTCTTGTGCCATACAATATCCCTTTTAAAAATAAAACCTATCTTTTCACAGACATCGATGGTTCTGCCCACCAAATTTAGGGTTCTAAAACTGCCATTCTCCAATCTTATAGGAAGATTCATTATGTTAATAAACGCCTTCCTTCCGGGTTGCAGAACCCGATAAACCTCTTTCCACACCTCGCTTATTTGGTTAAACCATTCGTCAATATTATGGATATTTCCCAGGTCGCCATCTATCGGTTCTCTTGAATACATTTTTGTGTCAAAGTATGGTGGTGATGTAAGCATCAAGTGGATGCTGTTATCAAGTAAATCATCCATCTTCATAGAATTTTTGACAAGAATCTTTTGAGTTGTTCCGTTTAACTCGACAACATTTATTTTACCAACAGCCGTTTGGTTTATTGAGGCTTTGATTTTAAAATTTTTCTCATATTTTTTCAACTCTTTTAAGTCAAAGCGCATCTGTCCACTGGCGGCAATTTGAGCCTTAATAATCTGCCTGTTTACAAGATGGTGAAGCCTCTCAACCGAAATGTTTAGAAATTTGGCGGCTTCAATTGCTGAAAGATAGGTTCTATTTTTATAGTCTTTAACTTCCACTTTTATCATCTATCATCCTTGGAACCTACCCTATCGCCTAACTTGGTTATCTCCACGCCGGTTCGGATATAATATAAAATCACGCTCCACATTCCATCTCGTCCCCTGCCTGCTGGCAGGCATATTTTGCCGAGGATGATTTATCATCTCTTAAACTCAGATAATTAAATACTAAAGAAATTTTAAAGTCAAGCAAGGTTACAAATCGCCGGGTTTGCGAATAAAGCAGTTGCCGAAGGCGATTAGGGAAAAGGCTGGTTCTGCGGTTGTATGAACTGGAAGGCAGGGTTGCAAAGCACCCGTCGGGTTCGGCAGTTAATATTTTTGCATTCATAATCCTCTCGTCTGAAGGAGCGATGTTTAACAATAATAAATTTTTAAAAATTGTCAATTCTGAAAACGCCGTGTTATCAACAGTTAACCAACAATAACCACGAAAACGATGCCCGGATATTTGGGATTTATTATACCGCCGGCACCCGTTTCATAACCTTTCAACCTCAATCGGGGCGGGAATCAAGAGCGTATCGCCAGCCTTTTCCTGCCATCTGCCCGCCAATTTCGGGGTGATTGCCACCACCCTGGGCAAATCTTTACTATCAGTCAGTTTCTCCTGACAGGACTTGACTCTTTTAGCCATTTTATTCTCCTGTTTTAACACCTTTCCTTATAGCGCCCCGCGGATAAAGGAAGCCCGGCAAAGCCTTTAATCCGCGGTCAGGCAGCGCGG